>NZ_JBHSLU010000069.1:0-35571 GCF_042655245.1 Allobosea massiliensis
AGTGGCTGGGGTCCACATCGCTCGCTCCAAGATGGCCTGAACAACCCCTTGGAATCACGAGTGCCCCAGTCGCTCAACCCTTTCGGGACGGGCTCTTAGAAAACCGAATATCCTTGGTAGAGTAGCGAGATGCGCCATGGCTGCTGTTCCCGGGCAAAGGCTGTATTGGCTTCCCACCGCACGCGATTTTCGTCGCAGCCTTGCTGAACTCGACGCCCTCAGGATGGATCGCTCGTTCTGGGACGGAGCGATCGCTCTGGCACAGCACAACCTCGACCTTGTCCAGACTATTCAGCTTGACCGGCTGATCCGATCGAACGCAGGCGCCGCAGATTCGAGGCCGCAGGCCGCTCGCTTCGTCCGGCTAGCTATTCTGGCAACGTCGACGACGAGTCACCTACAGCCCGGCATTCGCATCGGCTGCCTACGTAGGGGCGTCAATGTCGATATTTATGAGCCAGGTTTTGGCCAGTATCGACATGCGATCGCTGACTTGGGCTCGGAATTCTGGGCCTTCAGGCCGGACGTCGTGCTCGTTGCACTTGATGCTCACCATGTTTCACGCGGGCATAGTGCGTTGGGTGACCGAAGCGCTGCGGAGGAGCGACTTAATCATAGTCTGAATGAGCTCAAACGCTTGTGCGGGACGATCCGAGAACGCTTGCCGTGTCGGATCATTTTGCAAACCGCATTGCCCATCATTCCTGCCTTGCTTGGTGCCAATGAGCATCGTCTTCCTAACTCGCCGCGGCAAATGATCCTGTCGTGGAACGAAGCCCTGCGCGATCTCGCCGAACAGGAGGGTTTCGATTTGATCACGCCCGATCAGTATGCCGCTTGGCAGGGATGGGGCTGCTGGTTTGACCCCGCACTCTGGCACAAGGCGAAGCAGGAGATCAGCCCTTTGGTTGGGCCGTTTTACGGCGACCTGGTGGGGCGCGTGCTCGGGGCCCAATCCGGTGCTTCGTCGAAATGCCTCGTGCTCGATCTCGACAATACGCTCTGGGGCGGCGTGATCGGGGACGATGGACCGAACGGCCTGGTGCTGGGTGCCGGTTCGGCTGCGGGCGAGGCCTTCTGTGCTTTTCAGCGCTATCTGAGCAATCTCGGGGAGCGCGGCGTAATTCTGGCCGTATGCTCCAAGAATGACGAGGCAAATGCGACGGCGGTGTTCGAGCACCACCCGGAAATGGTGCTGAGGCTGAAGGACATTGCCTGCTTCTGCGCCAATTGGAACGACAAAGCGACGAACATCCGCTCGATCGCGAGCACGCTCAATATTGGATTGGACAGTATTGTCTTCGCTGACGACAATCCCGCCGAGCGCGAATGGGTGCGCTCTCGGCTGCCTTCGGTGCGCGTGCCCGAATTGCCAGCGGATCCGGCTCATTTTGCGCAGTGCCTAAGCGACAGCGGATATTTCGAGGCAGTCGTTGTGACGGCCGATGACCTGGGCAAGGCCGGACAATACCAGGCCAACGAGGAGCGGGCGAACGCCGCATCGGCCGCAACGGATATGGACGCCTTCCTGGCCGAGCTTCGAATGGAGCTGATCTGGGGGCCATTCGACGACATCAATCGGCCGCGCGTTGTGCAGTTGATCAATAAGACCAACCAATTCAACCTGACAACGCAGCGATGTTCGGATCAGGAGGTCAGTGCCTTTGAGCGCGATCCGCGCTGCCTCGGCTTGCATTTCAGGCTGCTCGACCGCTTCGGTGACAACGGGATCATCTCAGTCGTCATGGCGCGCGCCGACGGAGACGAAACCCTTGTCCTCGAGAACTGGTTGATGAGTTGCCGAGTGTTGGGGCGGCGCGTGGAGCGGGCGGTGCTCGCAGTGGTCGCCACAGAGGCGCGCTCCCGCGGCTATCGCACCATTGTTGGCAAATTTCGCCCGACAGAGCGGAACCAAATGGTGCGTGAGCACTACCGCAGCCTTGGCTTCGCTTGCGTTGCCGAAGACGCTTCGGGGGCAACGACTTGGTGCTTCGATGTCGATTCGTTCGCCGATTTGCCCGTTCCGATCGACATTACGGAAAGGAAGACGGAATGGATGAGCGCGCAGTCTACGCTGGCTTGACCCAAATATTCAGAGACTTGTTCAATGATGATACAATCGTACTCTCGGCCGAAACGTCAGCGGCCGACATCGAGGGATGGGATTCGTTTAACAACATTACCTTGATGGTCGCTGCGGAAACCGAGTTCGGCGTCAAATTGCGCAGCGATGAGATCGAAAATCTGTCAAATATCGGAGACTTGGTTCGAGCGATTGAGCGTCAAGGAGTCAAAACTGACTCAAGATAGGAATTCTGTTTAGTGTGAAAGGGGCATCCAATGTCTAGCACCTGTTTGGTCGCATCCCTTCCTGATCGAAATGCGGCAAGTGTGGTGCTTGCTGATCTGAAATCATTGGGCTTTACTATCGAGAATTTCAGCGTCGTGCAGAAACTCACATCCCTTGCAAGTGGGGGAGTTCAAAAGTCAGGTATTGAGGACTTGTGCATCCAGTGGTCACGGACTGACCGCGTGTTTGATGGACTATGGGGCGTTTTCTTTTCTGGCATTATTTGTAGTTTGCGGTCAGTCGCGCCCATCTCAGTCACCGGCTATTTGGCCGGGATGCTAATTGCATCGAATCACGTTTGGAAAACGTCACATTGCTGCTGTCAGTTAGATCAGACTTTAAGTGAAGTTGGCCTTGTTGAGGGCAATATCGCGGATTCGGCCGAGGCGAGGCCCTTAATATGGGCAAAACCCTGCTGATAGGCGTTGGCGACGTCGAAAACTCCGCGTCGACAATATCAATGGCTGTGAAAGCCGCAACAATCGCGGTATCTTATTACGCAGAGGAGCCCACCCATGTTGTGGATGCGCCGTTCTGACGACGCTCGTATTGTTCCGGCAACACTCTAGGCTCGACGGCTCAGTCAGACGGCCGAACTGCACTCAAAACACTTCAAGCCGATCTGTCTCATTCCTTGGCGGTGCACACGACGCGGGTTTGCTCCATATACAGCTCTCCGCCTCGCCTGGAGATTTCAAACGCGCGCTGAAGACCGCTGTCGAAGGTCACGACTACCGCGCTAGCGTCAAGCGTGAAGCTTCCGCCGCTTTGCCAGAGGCCATCATACGAGAAGCGCCCATCATTATCGAAGGTGAAGTGCGCCCCTCCTGCTGTTGCACAGACCTTACCGTTAATCGCGCTGGTGATCTCTCGCAGGCCCAGGGCCAGGTTCGCACGATGGGCGATCGCGGGTTCAAGCTGCGCCAAGAGCAGCAAACAGGCCGCCGATAGAGCGATTTGGTGAGACAACCTCATCACAGCCTCCCCTGGCTTGCCCCGATGGCAAACCCACTCGGGGCTGACAATCTAAGCTTGAAATGGGGATGTCAGCTTCGGATGTGAAGAGCTTCACCTCTGCCGGGCGAGGATTGTCTCCATTTGCGCGATTTCCGCCTTCTGCGACTTGGTGATTTCCTGACAGAGCGCGACGATCTCCGGATCAGTGATGCTGGCTTTCTCGCACATCAGGATCGCGCCGGAATGATGTGGGATCATTGCGCGCAGGAACTCGGCATTGCCAATGCCGGCTTGGGTTCGCATGGCTATGAAGCCAATGACAAAGACGGCAACGGCGGCGCCGCCGATAATGATGTTCAGCCGCGACGAGGGGAACATCGAGCGCATGGAGACGAGCATGATGATCGTCATCGGCGCGACCATCATCATGGTCATGTAAACGTTGTTGAGATTGAAATGGAAATGCGCAAGCGCTGCGATCATGGTGTACATGACGAGGTACATCACAATGAAATCCAGCGTCAGTTCGATCGCTAGGCGGCCGTAATGGTTTGGGCCTTTATGGCCATTGCCATGCTCCATGGGGGCCTCCTTTCGGGAAGCTCATGAGGGTCTCGATACGAGTCAAAAACTTCCAGAAGCGGTGCTATTTTCCCTTCGTTTTCAGCCATTCGTCGATCGTCTTGATCTCCTTTTCCTGCGCGCTGACGATTTCAGTGGCGAGCCTCTTGACGGTGGGGTCTTTGCCATTCGCCAAAGCTACCTTGGCCATATCGATTGCGCCTTGATGGTGGGCTTTCATCTGCATCATGAAGTCGACGTCGGCATCGCCGGTAAATTTCGACGGCATCGCCTGCATCATCCGCATCATGCTCGCCTTGTATTCCTTGGTTGATGCGGAATCGGAGGCCTCCGGCATCATCATTTTCATGGGCATGCTGTCGCCCATCTGAGGCTTGGGAGCTGGCTGCGCGACTGCGGCGGTTATCATGGAGGCCGCGAGGCCAGCGGTCAGAACGAAGCGCATCATCTGAGTTCTCCAAAGATTCGAGGGCAAAAGCGGCTAAGCTGCCATTTTCCGGCAGCTTTCTGCGCAACCGCGGCAGGCCTGGACGCAATCGTCCATGTCGCCGATCCGCTCACATTCGTTGGCGCAGTCTTCGCAAATGTCGGCGCATTCGGCGCAGAGATGCTTGTGGTGCGGGGAGCCGATGATCATGACTTGGGCGCTGGCGCGGCAGATCTCGGCGCAAGCGAGCATTAGCTGGATGTGCTCTGGGGCGGAGTGCGCTCCACCGAGCTTGAGGCAGTGGTTCGTGCTCATGCCGAGGCAGGTTTGATAACAGCGCAGGCATTTGTCGATGCAGGACTGCATCTCTGGGGTAGGGCGGTGCATGGTCTACTCCTTGAGCCCGTTGCGGAGGCGGTGAGCTTCCTGCTCCAAGGAAAGACGCGGGCGGCGAGCGGGGGTTCCTACCCGTTACAATCTGTAACAATCCGCTGGCTTGGCAGCGCTTTTGCCGTGCGGTGCAGTGGCCGTGCGCGGTAGTCGCGACCGAACGATGTTTGCTGGGTATCAGTCCGAGGGCGGTAATGACGAGCGGTCGTGCGGAGGAACTGCCGGACCTTTCGGTTTCGCGGCGACGGTGGCGACGCGAGGAAGTGCCGCCTAGGAGCGCGTCGCCGAGTTATCCCTTCACGGCCATTCTCAGCAGCCCGATGGCCGAGTTTTGAGATATCGCTCCATAGCGCGTCGCGCTAGATCTGCCTCGTCCTCAGCGATTGGGATGAGGCTCACGACGATGTCGGCGAGCCGCAGCCGCTCCGAGTCAAAGTCGACATTATCTTTCAGCGACGCTTTGATTTGATGCCAGGCCGCGTCGAGTGCGGCTTCTGCTCGCGCTATGTCGACCGGATCATTCAAAGAAGAGAAAGTCATTTCTGGGCTCGGTTCAATGTGACGATCGGATTCAATCCCGGCAAACACGTTGAATCCTAATCAATGACCGGGTTCAAGGGGAAGGCGCCCTACGCCACGGCTTCCCCTATGGAGAGCCAGATCAGACGAGAACGACGAGGCGCTCGTCAAATGCTGTGTTGCAGAACAGCGGGCCGTTGGGATTGCAAATAATGCGAGTGCCGTTCGGCCTTTGAATATTGACTGAGCGATGCACATGGCCGTGGATCCAAACCGCTGCTTTGCCTTGATCGGTCAAATCCGAAAGGTCTGATGCTGAGTTGCCTGCAGCCCAGGTCCCACGGTCGGGCTCGGCTATGCAGGCTGGGTGAGGGGCGTGGTGGGTGACAACGACCACGGGCATCGAGCCTGGCTGAGATAGAAGCTCTCCGAGCCTGGAACGCGACCGCGCATGCAGCCGGCGGGCATCACCGACTGTGATGAGATGACTGCCGCCGGCGTGCTGGACGTCCACCTGTTCGCCCGTTTCGGCGCGGCAGCTAGGATCGCCCGCGAGGGTATAATCGGACCAGAGTGTGGCGCCGACGAAACGACATCCTGCAATGACAGCCGAGCTTTCTTCGAGAAGAGAGATTTCTGACTGGGCGGCAAGCAATTTCGCCGTGGCGAGATTCTCGTTGATCTCGCCATTCCAATGTTCGTGATTGCCCATGACGAATACGATCGGTTTCGATCCGGCCAACGCCCGAAGCAAGCGGAACGCGCGAAGCGTGTCGGCTTCCCAAATGTCTCCGGCTGCCACAAGAACATCGAAATCGGGCCGGGCCGGGTCGAACGCCTCCGGGTAGGGAATCGTTTCGAAGTGAAGATCAGATAAGAACCATAGGCGCGACAAGATGGCGTCCTCAGAATTTAGGCCTGCCGCCGATGCCAATGGCCAAATCACCGATTTGGTGAGGTGGCTCGACGCAATGGGCGGGCCTCTGTGAAGATATTGCGGTGACGAAATTCCGCTGGGCTCGAGAAGGTCAAAAACTCAATCAGGCCTGGAGTAGGGCGGTCACATGTGTGCCAGGGCTCATCGAGAAACCGTTCGGGCGCGTAGCACCAGGCCGGCCCTGGTCCGAGCTTATACTGTCGGGACAGGTATTCTGCGACCGCTCCATAGAGAGCGTTGCGTCGGGCCGCAGCCTGCAGCGGAGGCTCCTGCTCGAGCATCTGTTTCCGGTCTTGGGCTGACGAGGACAGGTAAAACTCGTCCAAGAATTCCTGGAGGAGATTATCTCCCAAAGTAGTCCCGCCCAGGATCTCTTGGGCTGCCACTTCGTAAAGGGTATCGGGGCGCATTGCGGTTGCTCTTTTGGCTCTTGGTCCCGCCGGCAAGCTCTGGAAATAGATCCCGTAATAGGAAACGCTGCTTCCTCGATGCCGCTGCGGATTTGGGGAAGAATTTTGCGAGACAGTGAGTTGCGCTATCGACGGTGCTGATGCCGGTAACCTGAAGCAGGGCTCGAATATCCTTGATCTCGGTCGCGCCTTTGGCGGGGTCATTGACCCGCATGGCCTTGAGCTTGAGCGCCAGCATATAGTGGGCCGTAGGAATACTGACGGTGAGACCGACATCGCCAATGGACGCCCTGGGGAACGATCCAAAAATCTCATGATCACGCCTGGTGGCGAGACTGTTCAGATGGAAGGTGGAAAGAAGTTCATCGACGTTGAAATTTTGTGTGGCGAGCGGAGAAACGGCTGTTCGAACAAGCAAAATTGGTCGACGTTCGCGGGCATCCAATTTCTGCCTCTGCGAATTCCAACAGAATAACTGTTCGTGACTTTATTTCGGTTGGAGCGAGCGAGATACTGATTGCGGTCGCTGAAACTGATGGCGCAGCAAAGTGAGCTCGACCACCTCATTTACCAGCGACGCCGCGTTGGTCATTGTCAGCCATGGAGAGCGCGCGACGTTTGCCTGGACCAGCTTGCCAATCGTCTCGCCAGCGAGCCTCCGGAAAGCCTCGTCATCGTCCCGGTTCGGACCGATTGGAGCGCTCTCGTCTAGGATGGTCGCCGCGAACCAGTGGTACCGGGATTGGTGGGCGAGGGCGATCAGTTTCAATTCCTCTCGACGAACCTCATCGGGCTCGCGGCCAGTGGCTTCAAGCGCCGCCAGGAAATAGCCTAAGGCATCGAGCGGTGGACGATCGACCAAGACGACGTCGGATTTGAGGGCGGCTTCCATTTCCTGCCGAAGCCCTTCAGCCATTATCCAGAGAGTGCCTTCGTAAACGTGGTCGCGCAGGATCGGGAAGCCGGCGTCCCGGGCTCGCGACGCCGTATCGACCACTCTGGCGACCCGAAGGCCATGCGCGTTGAGCCGAGCTTCGACTTCCTTCAGGAATGATGATTTGCCGGTGGAGTGAGTGCCGGCTACGGCGATTGTTGTGTGAGCGAATTTCACAGCAGCAGGTCCTTCTGCCGCTCAACGATATCAGCGTCGGCAAGGACTGCGGATCTCACCGCCTCGGGGACGCTGGAGAGCAACACACGAAACAAGGCCACCGTCAGTGCCACGTCGTAAGGCGCCGAATGCGATCCGGTTCTGAAATCCGCTTCGATTTTGAGCGTGATACCGAGCACTTCCGAGAGGTTGGAGAGACCATAGGACGGCAATCCCGGCTTAATCGCCTTCGCCAGCTTCAAGGTGTCGATCGCTGCTCGAGGCTTCCAATGCGGAAGCACTCGCTTCAATGCCTCCAGATCGACCTTCACGTTATGGCCGACGATAGCTGCGTCTTCGATCCATATGAGGACGTCGTCGGCGATCTCGTCGAAGTTCGGCGCATCTGCAACGTCTTCGTTCGTGATGCCGTGGATCGGCGATGCTGCTCTCGACGGGCTCCAACCTTGTGTCGTCGATCCCGGACCAGGTCACCAGGATGGTTAGCTTGATGTTCGAAAGGCGTTCGAGACGCTGTATATCGTCGGGCTCCACACGCCATCGCGTGATGACCAGCACCGGGTTTCGCAGTCCCTTGCCATCAAGAATTTCCAGGGTACGGATGAGGTGATCCTTCACGCCGGGAAGGAAGGGATCGGTAGCACGGTTGAGCAATTGAATTGGGGTGATGTCTTTCCGAAAGGCCCAATGCTCGACCAGTTCGCGCACTGCCGCGTCATCGTCGAGGACGAGATGCGGTTTCTTCATTTCGAAGTTCGCAAAGAGGTGTCGGACGCAGTATCCGCAATCGAGCGGGCAGCCGACGATATGGTTGAGGCTCAAGCCGCTTTTTCGGTAGTCGACAATCTGTCGTAATGCCGAGGGGAGATCGGGCGGAGCTTTACGTAATAGAGCATCGGTTTTCATAATTTCCCCGCCGGCTCATGTTCTCCTTCAAAGATCATAGGAGAGGTGATTGCGAGCGAGAATAGGAATATGTGTTAAGATCCGCGCTGCAATCAAGTCAAACGCCGATCGGTAAAATATGTAGGCAGAACGTCCAGTGGAAGACCGGTTAAATCACCAAGTTAGGTTTCCACAGCAGCGTCGGCCGAATGGACGACATGGCTAGGTGCGAAAACGGAGCGGCATGTTGCCTTCGGCGAATTAGGCTCCTGACTTCGACTGCAGTGCTTTCTTTGCCTTTTCCTTTTTGGGTAGTTCGTATCCAAATTCGAAGAAGAAATGCGCGACGCGAATGTGTCCATGCGTCGGGGCCAACGATGGATCGCGATCGTGTTCGGTGTCAAAATCGGCGGCGGCAAAAAGTACTGAAGGCTCCTCGAACGGTGACCCCGCTGTTGTAGGCCGCAACTTCAATGACGTTGCGAGGACTGAATTGCCTAACGCTTTTCGGATCGGCGGAACAACGTCAGGTTTGGGATCGAGCAAAATGCCGACCATGGCTGCCACGGCCTGATGGCGGCTGTAGATGCCGGTCACAAAGCGCCCAAGCCCGCTTTGGCCGAGGTAGTGATCGCGATGACTCTTTTGGCGGCCGATACGCTTGAACTCGAACACCAGCTTCAATTCCCGGGAGCTATCGTTCCAACCGTAGACGATGTCGGTTCGGCGCTCCTCAATGATTTCGGCAGTGTCAGGATCGATGACCCCGAAATTGTCCTCAGCGGCCCACATGCCAAGGAGGCCCCGCTTTCGGGCTGTATGCGTCTCGACGTACATTCTCAGCCGCTTTGTCAGTGCAGGCTCTTTGGATTTCGGGTGAAATTCCTTGCGCGGCTGTTGGGCGAGATCGCGCCATGCATCGCAGAGTGCCTCGACGGCCTCGGTTGCGGGCTGAATTGGGAAGGCCGAAAGCCAAGCAGAAGACATCGTCACGCCGGTACCGCGAACTTGTCGGAAGTGAACCGCCCCGGGTTTGTCGGAGGCCCCAACTCCTGAGAGGATGGGGCTATGACGAGCAAGACGACGAACAAGTTCTCGCCTGAGGTGCGTGCCCGCGCGGTGCGGATGGTGCTGGATCACGAGGCCGAGCATCCGTCGCGCTGGGCGGCGATCATGTCGATTTCGGGCAAAATCGGCTGCACGGCGCAGACGCTGAACGAGTGGGTGAAGAAGGCCGAGGTCGACAGCGGCCGCAAGCCCGGGCTGACGACGGACATGGCGGCCAGGCTCAAGGCTCTCGAACGCGAGAACCGGGAGCTTCGGCAAGCCAATGAGATCCTGCGCAAGGCATCGGCGTATTTTGCCCAGGCGGAGCTCGACCGCCGACACCGGTCATGATCGGCTTCATCGACGACCACCGCGGGGCCCATGGGGTCGAGCCGATCTGCAAGGTGTTGCCGATCGCCCCGTCAACCTATCATGAGCATGTCGCCAAGCGGACCGATCCGGGGAAGCTCTCGGCTCGGGCGAAGCGAGACCTGGAGCTGAAGCCTCAGATCGAGCGTGTGTTCGGCGAGAACTTCGAGGTCTACGGCGCGCGCAAGGTCTGGCGGCAGATGTTGCGCGAGGGGTTCGACGTCGCCCGCTGCACGGTCGAACGCCTGATGGCTGATCTCGGTCTGCAAGGCGTCATTCGCGGCAAGCCGATCCGCACGACCGTCCAGGACAAGGCCGCCCCGTGCCCGCTGGACCATGTCAACCGGGTGTTCCACGCGCCGGCGCCGAACATGCTGTGGGTCTCGGATTTCACCTATGTCAGCACCTGGTCGGGCTTCGTCTACGTCGCCTTCGTGATCGATGCCTATGCTCGCCGGATCGTCGGTTGGAGGGTGTCGCGGACGGCCCATGCGAGCTTCGTGCTCGACGCGTTGGAGCAGGCCCTGCACGAGCGCCGACCTGTGCACCGCGGTGGGCTGGTGCATCATTCGGATCGCGGTTCGCAGTATGTCAGCATCCGCTACACCGAGCGCCTGGCCGAAGCGGGCATCGAGCCCTCCGTCGGCAGTGTGGGCGACAGCTATGACAACGCTCTCGCCGAGACGATCAACGGACTCTACAAAGCCGAGCTGATCCATCGGCGCGGGCCATGGCGATCCTTCGAAGCCGTGGAGTTCGCGACCCTGACCTGGGCCGACTGGTTCAACCATCGCCGGCTGCTGGAGCCCATCGGCAACATCCCACCGGCCGAAGCCGAGGAACGCTATTACGCGATGCTGGACGAGCCAGCCATCGCAGCCTGACTCAAACCAAACGGCCTCCGGCGAAGCCGGGGCGGTTCAGTGCTGGACTCGTCGCCGGCGCCTGTTTGGATCCGTATTCGGCTCTGCTCGGATATCCCTCAAGCGATCGCGGAGTCGGCTCAGTTCGCGCTTCAGCTCGACTTCTTCAGTCTCACTCAATTTGCGAGGTTGCGAAGCCGTTTGCTTGTCGGGATTGCGCGCCGATACTTCTCGAGGAGGCACCCAGTTCTGTCCTGGAATGACAGGCTTTCGAGCCACAATTGACCATCCCTCACGAGCGTCCTGGATGATCAAATCAACGGGGATCGCATGCCATGAATTTCAATGGCGCTCTAATCAGAGTCGGGCATTCCATCAATCCGCCCGCCGCACACCGGACAATGATCCGACGGAACCCAATAACGAAAGGCGCCCGACATTGTCGGGCGCCCATTCGAATTGCGGAACTCAACCTGCAATCGCGGAAACACTATGCCTCGATTTTCAAGACCAGGGAAGGGAAAATCGGTCCTTCGCGGCGTCAATCCGCAGGTCTTTCATTCTAGGCAGATGCCGGCGCGTACCACCAGGATCGCGTTCGCTATCTTTAACTGCGGCAAACTTCGCCTTTCCCCACACCCACACGAAGAGCCAGGCCATCGTGACAGCGACGATCAATTTGGCCCAAGCGCTCAAAATCGAGACGACTGCCGAGGGAGTGGAAACCGTCGAGCAACTTGAGGCGCTGCGTAGGGCAGGGGCTTCACAGGCTCAGGGCTATCTGTTTGCTAAGCCGATGCCGGAGAACGAAATCCCGGCGTTTCTTATGCAGCCGCGCCTTCTCAAACCGGCACCATACGCTGCCTAAAGGAGCGCGCCGGCGGTTTCTTTCTGTCGCGCCACTCTCCGCCACGACTACACACTTAAGCAGGTATATCTCGCTGCGGGAAACTTTGCCGCGCATGCCCTATTGTGTTTCAACCTCAGCGGTGCACTGATTAAGGTGCTCCGGAGGCGTGCTGATGCGTGTCTCGGATCGATCGGTGGGGGATATGCAATGCGGCGCGTCGTTCTGCTGGCAATCGCGATGAGCTCCATACCCGGTATCGGTCACGCGGCCATTATAGGCGGCTGCAAGTTCAATACTGAGACCTTGCAGTTTCAAGGGAACGCTGTGGAGCAGGCCAACTGCTTGCTGCGGGCCGTGAAGAAAAAGGGCGCTGGCGCTACCCCTCAGCCCATGCCCGAGTGGATAACGGCGAATGTCGGACAATCTGTTTCATTGAGCGTCGACCAGCTGAACAAATATCTGGCTGCCAAGCAGATTGAGCCGATGACCATCGGCGGCCCCATCAGCAAAGGTGCTGCTCCCGATCTCAGATACTTTGTCATCCACGACACGAGCTCCCCGGAAATCGAGGAGGCTAAGGGCTTCCCAGCCAACCTCGACGAGGCCAGCTACAGCGGCAACAAGCTGGCCAACTGGAATGGCAACATAAAGAACCAGGTCAATCTCATCGTTAGCCGCGATGGACAGTCGCGTGCATATCGGCGCTGGGGCGAAGCGCGCCCATCGCCGGCGATCAAGCTGGAAATGCAGCGGTACTCCGCGCCTTCGAAAAAGCATTTTGTCCACGTCGAGAACGTCCAGCCACGCCTGAAACCGAAGACGACTTTCGCCTGGATTGCGCCAACGCCGGGCTTTTCGCCAAAACAAGAGGATCGCTTAGCGCTCGCCTACATCGCGGCGAGCATGCAGGCCGGTCGCTGGCTCGTGCCAGCTTACCACTTCAATATCGATCAGGGCCTCCCTGATGGACACGATGACCCTCAGAGCACCGATCTTCCCAGCTGGGTGAAGCGCATAGCGGCTATCGAAGCTGCGATCAAAGAGTGAGGTGCGCCATGTCCAAGACCGCTCGCGGAGTACGATTCAGTCTGGCCCTTCTCGTCATCGGCTCTGCCGCCGGATGTGGTTCCCAGGACACCGCCCAGGGTCCACTGGCTGGGACATCGCCCTCAGGCGGCCCACCAGCCCTTGCAGCGGCATTGCCCGTGTCCGGTGGCGCCGGCGCACGTCAGCCCGCCTGTACGCTCGCCTGGAGGGCTCATGGTCACACGACGCAAGCAGAGGCCAAGGCTTTCGCCGCCCGATGCTTGACGCCAGCCGACGGCGCAGTGGACGAGCGTCTGTCACCAGCGCTGGTTTCCGCAAAACTGAGCAACCTGCTCCCCTCGAACCACGAACTGACGAGCGTGGTGCCCCGGGACATCGCCAGCTTTTGCCCGGCATATGCGAGCCAGGGTCCAGCCGACCGAGCGATCTTCTGGCGGGCTCTCCTGACCGCTATCGTGAAGCCAGAGTCGAACTACCAGACGGCCACTGCCTACTGGGAAGACGGACGGCAGCAACAGTACAGCCTCGGGCTCCTGCAGCTCTCGTACAACGACAACGCCGGCTACAGCTGCGGCTTCACCACAGAAGCTCAGGTGACGAACCCTGATCGCAACCTTGCCTGCGGGATCCGCATTGTGTCGAAGCTCGTCCGACGTGATGGTCGCATCGGCGGCGACGGTGACAACACCAGCGGTGCAGCGGCCTATTGGTCGACACTGCGCTCATCATCCCGGGCGCGCGCCGAGATCATAGGCGTGACAGCCGAACTTCCGGTTTGCCAAGCATCCTGAGCCAGTCGGATCGGTCCGCAATAACGGAGCCCCAATGGTATACGGTGAGGTGATTCCACCGTAGCGCATCCGCGCGGACTGATCCTTGAGCACGACGAGCACCTTCTTTTCCGAGGACGACCCGACCAGCCTCGAAGGTGAAGGCGAGGCATTTATCCTCGATGTCGACGGCTATGAAGGGCCGCTTGACCTGCTGCTCGACCTCGCAAGGCGCCAGAAGGTCGACCTCACCAAAATCTCGATCCTCGCCCTCGTCGACCAGTATCTCGCCTTCATCGATCGCGTCCGCGAGTTGCGGATCGAAATCGCGGCCGACTACCTCGTCATGGCCTCGTGGCTCGCGTTCCTCAAGTCGAAGCTCATCCTTCCGCGAGACGCACCGGAGGATATCGCTGAGGCCGACGATCTCGCGATCAAGCTCGCATTACGACTTCAGCGTCTCGCCCAGATCAGGCAAGCGGCGCAAAAGCTCGTCGAGCGCCAACGCCTGGGCATCGACGTCTTCGCATGCGGACAGCCCGTCGCCATCAAAGGCAGGAAGACCAGGGTGTGGGATGCCGACCTTGTCGACGTCCTTCAAGCCTACGTCGAACACCGGCAGAGAGCCGTTGTGACCCGCATGCGCGTCGGGCACCGAGCGGTCTGGTCGCTGGTTGACGCCAAGGAGGCTATTCAAGGCATTCTGGGCGAGATCATCGACTGGACACCGATCGAACCCTACCTCGAAAAATTCATGACCCGGATCGACGCGCCGCCACAAAAGGCGCGGGTTACGGTCAAAGCCTCAACTCTATCGGCCATGCTCGAGATGGTCCGCGAAGGCATCCTGGACCTCAAGCAAGACGGCCAATACGGGCCCATCACGGTCAAACGTCGCAGTGCCGCAGCGCGCTAAAACGAGCGCGCCGACGCCGCAAATAGCCAGACACGGGGCCAATGAGCCGGGGAGCGACGGACTGCGCCCTTGACTCCTCCGCGCGATCTGGAGAACAAAATAAGAACACTAGCGAAGGAGACGATGTGGGACATGGAGGAGCGATTGCGACGCTGAGAACCGCGATCGAAAGGATCGAGGGCAGATGCGCGCGCGCCAAATCCATCCTCCCTTTCGGTATCCCGGATATCGATGACCGTCTACCGGGCGGGGGACTTGCCATGGGTGCGCTTCACGAGGTCGCAGGCGGCGGTGATGGCGCGATCGATGGAGCGGCCGCCGCGCTGTTCAGTGCCGGCATCGCTGGGCGCACAAAGGGAAAAGTCCTCTGGTGCGTGACGAAGGCGGATCTCTTCGCCCCGTCTTTCGCACAGGGCGGCCTTGGGCCTGATCGAGTGATCTATGTCGAGGCCAACGACGACAAGACGGTGCTCGCCTGCATGGAGGAGGGGCTTCGGCACGGCGGCCTCGGCGCCGTTGTCGGAGAGGTCGCTCGGCTGGGAATGACCGCCTCTCGAAGGCTGCAGCTTGCCGCCGAAGGAACAGGCGCGATCGGCATCGCTCTCAGGCGATGGCGACGACAAGCTGATGCTGCCGATTTCGGGCAACCGACGGCAGCGATGACGAGGTGGAGGGTGTCCGTCATGCCATCGACGGCGCTCCCGGTACCAGGGGTCGGCCGACATCGATGGCTAGTTGAGTTGATCAGAGCCCGCGCGGGCGAGAGTGCAGATTTTGAGTTGGAATCCTGCGATGCGGCGGGTCGTCTCCATATTCCTCCCTCACTGGGAGGTCGAGCGAACCAGGCGGGTGGCTGGAGACGCAGCGCCTCCGCCTGAGGTCCCGTTCGTTCTCATTCGCCGCGAAGGCAGCCGGCGCTTCGTGCAGGCAGCCAATCCAGCAGCACAAGCCGCAGGGCTTCACGTGGGAATGCCCGCAGCCAAGGCACTGGCGCTCATTCCCGGTCTGCTGACAGACGACGCGAACGCCGTCGCAGATGCTAAGGAGCTTGAGCGGCTCGCGCTATGGCTCTTGCAGCGGACGTCCCCGATCGTGGCGACCGACGCCCCGGACGGCATCGTCATCGACTCCACAGGCGCCGATCACTTGCATGGTGGAGAGCAGGCGATGCTCGAGGGCATCGTCGGGCGCCTCGCCATGTCAGGCGTGACAGCGCGGGCCGTGGTGGCGGACACCTGGGGTGCAGCCCATGCCCTCGCCAGATGCAGCAACGCTTCGACCTTCATCGCACCGGCAGGGGAGGGGCCGCGGCTGTTGCGGCGACTTCCCCTCGAAGCTCTCCGCATCGCTCCGGCGCTCGCTGCGAAACTGCGGCCGATGGGCTTCGAGAGCATTGGTGATCTTCTGGACCAACCTCGCGCTCCACTCACGCTGCGCTTTGGACCCGAGATCGCTTTGCGTATCGACCAGGCGCTGGGAAACGTCCCCGAGCCCGTGGCGCCAATCCGCTCCCCCGATGTCGTCGAGACGAGGCGGTCGTTTGCGGAGCCCATCGCCGCTCCCGAGACGATCGCGAAATACGTCAGCAAGCTCGTGGTCGAACTCTGCGACCGCCTCGAGGCGCGAGGGCTTGGTGCCAGACGGTTGGATCTCCTGTGCCAGCGCGTCGACTCCCACACGCAAGCCGTTCGTGTCGGGATGGCAACGCCGGTTCGCGATCCAAAACGGCTGACGCGCCTGCTCTGCGACAAGATCGAAACGATCGAGCCCGGCTTTGGCATTGAGGTGATGACGCTCGCTGCGACGATTGCTGAACCAACCGACCGGAAGCAGATCGCCAATTCCCTTATCGAGGAAACGGCAGCCGATGTGTCCGATCTGATCGACGTGCTCACCAACCGGGTCGGCAACAAGGCAGTCTATCGGCTGGCTCCCGTCGCGAGCGATTTGCCCGAGCGTTCGGTATGCCGTGTGCCCGCGATGTCCCCTGAGACCGGAGGCAGTTGGCCCGCTCACTGGCCACGGCCAGCAAGGCTCCTGCAGTTTCCCGAGCCCGTCGAGACAATGGCGCTTCTGCCAGACCAGCCACCGGTGACCTTCACCTGGAGAGGTGTGCGCCGGAGGGTGCGATGCGCAGACGGACCCGAACGTGTTTTCGGCGAGTGGTGGAAGCGAGACGCGGAGGCGATATCGGTTCGAGACTATTTCCGCGTCGAGGATGAAGCCGGTGAGAGGTTCTGGCTCTATCGCGCCGGCGACGGCGAAAATGTCGCGACAGGCTCGCATCGGTGGTTCCTGCACGGGATCTTCGGATGACCAGCTATGTCGAGCTTCAGACGTCCTCTCATTTCAGCTTCTTGCGGGGAGCGTCGTCATGCGACGACCTCTTCGCTCAAGCCGCGGCGTGCGGGCTAACCGCCCTCGGCATAGCCGACCGAAACACCCTGGCGGGGATCGTTCGCGCTCATGAGGCCGCCAAAGCGACTGGCGTGCGGCTGATAATCGGTTGCAGGCTCGACCTGGCCGACGGGCCCTCCATTCTCGTCTACCCCACCGATCGCGCCGCCTACTCACGGCTATGTCGCCTTCTGTCGCTCGGCAAAAAGCGCGCCGGCAAGGCCAAATGCCACCTCGAATGGCCCGACGTCGTCGCTCACTCGGAAGGCCAGGTAGCCGTCCTCATTCCCGACCTCGCAGACGACGAATGCGCTTTCCGACTTCGCCGCATGCGAGATTGCTTCGGTGATCGCGCCTATATGGCGCTCACACTCCGCCGGCGCCCCAACGAGCAGTTGCGCCTGCATGAGCTCTCGAACCTCGCGACGCAGATGCGTGTTGCGACGGTGGTGACGAACGACGTGCTGTTCGACATACCCGATCGCCGGATGCTGCAGGATGTCGTGACCTGCATCCGCCACAACGTGACGATCGACGAGCTGGGAGAGCGCCGCGAGCGGCACGCCGATCGCTACATCAAGCGGCCAGAAGAAATGCATCGCCTCTTTGGTCGATATCCGGAAGCGCTGGCCCGAACCACGCAAATTGCCGACCGCTGCCGCTTCTCGCTCGATGAGCTGGCCTACCAGTATCCCGAAGAGCGCGACGATCCGCGCCTTACACCGCAGCAAACCCTCGAGCAGCTCACCTGGGAAGGGGCAGCCTCCCGCTATCCCGAAGGCGTGCCCGAAAGTGTCGTCGCCACGATCAAGCATGAGCTCGCCCTGATCGAGACGATGCAATACGCGCGATACTTCCTGACCGTGAACTCAATCGTTCGGTTCGCCCGGTCCCGCGAAATCCTGTGCCAGGGGCGTGGGTCCGCCGCCAACTCGGCCGTCTGCTACGTCCTGGGCATCACCTCAATCGACCCGAGCCGAAACGACCTTCTCTTCGAGCGCTTCGTGAGCCAGGAGCGCGCCGAGCCGCCTGATATCGACGTCGACTTCGAACACGAGCGGCGCGAGATCGTCATGCAGTGGATCTTCGAGACCTACGGCCGCGACCACGCCGCGTTGTGCTCAACGGTCATTCGCTACCGCGCCAAGGGCGCGCTGCGCGATGTCGGAAAAGCCCTCGGCCTCCCCGAGGATCTTCTGAGCACCCTGAACGCGCAAATCTCGTCATGGTCAGAGAACGGCGTCGAGCAGCGTCACCTCGACGAGCTCCGGCTCAACCTCGAAGACCGGCGCCTGCGGCTGACGCTCGACCTTGCGCGCCAGTTGATGGGCGCGCCACGCCATCTTAGCCAGCACCCGGGAGGCTTCGTGCTGACCCACGACCGGCTCGACGACCTGGTTCCGATCGAGCCGGCCGCGATGATCGATCGACAGGTCATCGAGTGGGACAAGGACGACATCGAGGCGCTGAAATTCATGAAGGTCGACGTGCTCGCACTTGGCATGCTCACCTGCATGAAGCGCGGTCTCGACCTGCTCGCCGAGCACAAGGACATCGCCCTCGAGCTCGCCACGATCCCCTCCGAAGACCCGCGTACATACGCCATGATCCGAAAGGCGGACACGCTCGGCACGTTCCAGATCGAGAGCCGCGCGCAGATGTCCATGCTGCCCCGGCTGAAGCCGCGGACCTTCTATGACCTCGTGGTCCAGGTCGCCATCGTTCGCCCGGGTCCGATCCAAGGGAACATGGTCCACCCGTATCTGCGCCGTCGCGAAGGCTCCGAACCGGTCGAATATCCGACGCCGGCGCTCGAACGCGTTCTCGGAAAGACACTCGGCGTCCCGCTCTTTCAGGAGCAGGCGATGCGGGTTGCCATCGAATGCGCGGGCTTCACACCAGGCGAAGCCGACATGCTTCGAAAATCCATGGCGACGTTCAAGCACACCGGTGGCGTCAGCCGCTTCAAGGGCAAGCTAATCAACGGCATGGTCGCCAATGGCTATGCCGCCGAATTCGCAGAGCAGACCTTCAACCAGCTCGAGGGCTTCGGCAGCTATGGCTTCCCCGAGAGCCACGCCGCGTCCTTTGCCCTCATCGCCTATGCGAGCGCCTGGCTCAAATGCTGGCACCCGGATGTCTTCTGCGCCGCACTGCTCAACAGCCAGCCCATGGGCTTCTACGCGCCGGCGCAGATCATCCGCGACGCCCAGCAGCACGGTGTCGAGATCCGGCCCGTCTGCGCCAACGCTTCCCACTGGGACAGCACGCTTGAGCCGACAGGGCGCGATGGACAGCTCGCCGTCCGCCTGGGCCTTCGCCTCATCAAAGGGCTGTCGAACGCCCACGCCGCCAAGCTCGTGATGGCCCGGGCCCGCCATCCGTTCGAAACCGTCGACGACCTATGGCAGCGCGCCAACGTGCCGATCGCGGCGCTCACACAGATCGCCGAGGCAGACGCTTTCCGCCCGTGCTTTGGCCTGGCCCGCAGAGAGGCTCTGTGGGCCCTGCGCGGCCTTCGGGACGAACCCCTACCGCTGTTTGTCGCAGCGTCGGCGGATAGGACGTCTCTGATCCCCGAGCTTGACGAGCCCACCGTTCAGCTGCGGCCGATGCCGGAAGGAGGGGAGGTGGTTCAGGACTATCGCCACCTCAGCCTCACGCTGCGCGCGCACCCTGTTTCATTCCTGCGGCATGACCTCCGCCGGGCGGGAATGGTCACGTGCCTCGACGCTATGGAATCGCGAAACAGACGCTGGGTCGAGATCGCCGGCGTTGTGCTAGTCCGACAGCGGCCCGGCAGCGCAAAGGGCGTGATGTTCATCACCATCGAAGACGAGAGCGGGATCGCCAATCTCGTCGTGTGGCCCAAGGTGTTCGAGCAGAACCGGCGCACCATCCTCGCCTCAGGCCTGCTCGCCGTGCGCGGACGCGTCCAGAGGGAAGGGGAGGTGGTCCACCTGGTCGTTCAGCGAGTGGAGGACATATCAAGCCAGCTCGCCACCATAGGCCGGCGAGAACAAGGGCTCTCCTTCGTTCCGACGCGAGCTGTCGAACACACTGGCATCCGGTTCGCCGCGCGAGACTTTCGCTAAGCGGCGCTATTTCTCTCGCAGCTTAAGCAGCCTTTTGCGGACCTCAGTGCTCATCTGGACGAACCCTTCCGGCTCCTTCTCCGTAACGATCCGGAACTGCTCTCTCATTCGGATCGCCGCCTCGTCCGCATTGTGCAGCGATCTCACGAACGACGGCGAAAGGGTGATATGGTACTCGACGTCAACGGTCTGCCGACCGTCCTTGATCGGCTCCGACACCAGACTGGTGATGACGCCGCGCTCCTTCAGAGCAACGAGCGCTCTCAAAATCCGCCGAAACAGATCCCGGGTCCGCGACCGCTTCACGACACCGCAACTCTCGGCAATCTCCGAGGCCTTCACGGATCTCTGGTCAGACCGCTTCCCGAGATAGAGCATCTCATGCGCAAAAAACCGATACAGCCAACGCTCAATCGGACCTGGAAGGCTCATGAGAACCTCGTAGTCCATTTGCCGAAAATTGAGCGTCATCATGGCCTTGGTGATCAGCCAATTGAACGTCACCGAGACCTCGCCGTCGCCGCCCTCGCCGGCAAGCGCGAGCATCGGGTAGGTGGTGCCGGAAACGAAAACCTCTTTCGTCTTGGCAGCCCCCTTCCAAATCTCGATTTTCGCCGAGTTCAGGATCTGGAGCGCTTCGCGAATTTCCGTGTAATTGAGCTGGTGCTTAGTCCGGATGAGCTCCTTGTAGACCTCATACATCGGAAAGCTCACGCCGACGTCGCCGTTGTTGTCACGCTGCAGCCGGCCACGTTGCACGGCGATTTGCCGAACGACCTCCTCGACCAGATGCTCCCGATCGCCGGGATATTTCATGACCGACACGCCATCCTTGTCCAGGATAGCAGGCGTAACAGCCACGTGGTAGGTCGCGCCGCCATAGTTGAAGCTGCGCTTGATCACCTTCGTGCTGTCATCGTCCTCGGAATTCTCGGTAACCCGAAAGACGCCCCTTGGCGCAACGTCCCAGAGCGCGACGGTGTTCGTGACACCCCTGGCATCGGTCTCGAAGAAATCGAACTGGACCGGCGACCCGAAAGCCTCCGTATTAGATCCAGGTTTCGCTATCTTGCCCATCTGCCAGCTCCTTTGTTTCAGAAACGAGCAGGGCGCCGATTCTGTCAAAGAAAAACAGCCGAACGAGCTGAAATGAGCCATTCGGATATAGGGGAATAAGGCGCACTACGCCCAGACAGCCCATTCCAGGTTGGAACGCGTCAGCGCGCGCCCACCGAATCACATGCTTCAAGCCTCTCCGGCTAAAACTATAGGGGAACTCGGCGCGGTTCACGGATCCCAGAGCCGCGGGGAATTCGGCGCGCTTCAGCGTCGCGGACTAGGGGAATATGGCGCACTTCATTGGCGGCGAGACAGAAAGGCCCCAATTTCAATGCGATAGCTGCACACCCCCAGCCCTATCCTCGGGGGGAAACCGAATGGCATACGCGGCTCCATAGGCCGGCAACCGCATGCAAGGGCATCGGCGCGGATGGAGCAGCCTGACCCGATGCACACAGTTAGTGCTTCGATATCAATGGTTTGGACGAACCGCGTCAAGTTCCCCGCCCGAACCGCGCCGAGTTCCCCGGATGCTGATGCAGACAGCCCAACAGCTGCATCAGCGCTGAAGCGCGCCGAGTTCCCCGACCTCATCCCCGCCACCAGCAAGCACTGAGAGTGCCGATGATCCCCAGTAGGGGAACTCGGCGCGCTTCAATGACGCAGGACCTGTTTATCGTTTAATCTCAGTATCTTGCTCGCCACTCGCACGACCGAGCGAATGATCTCGCCGGCTGTTCCCATCAAAAGGGGAGGAGAGCGGGCGCGAAACGCCCCGCTCCCTCGCGTCGACCTGCAAGCTCGCCAAAGTGGTTTCGGATCAATCACTTACACAAAGCGCGCCGAGTTCCCCGGTATGCGCCATCCGCCAAGCGCGCCAAATTCCCCGAGAGCGACGGCATGCGCGCCAAGTTCCCCGGCTGGCGGTGAACCGCGTCGACTTCCCCGGTAAAGGCGCCATTCCTGGCCCGTGCCAGCACGAACCGCGCCGAGTTCCCCGACCACGCGCGCTATCCGCGCTGAGTTCCCCGGCGCTCAATGCATCTAGGAAATTGGCCCAATCCAGCATTCGGACGGCCGTTTTCGCCACCAAACCCATGGAAAAACGGCCGAACCGGACACTCCTCGTTTCTATCCGCGCCAAGTTCCCCGGGTCTCGAGATACGCAAACCGCGCCGACTTCCCCGGCAGAGCGTCCAACCGCGCCGAGTTCCCCGTCATCAGGTCGGGGGGCACTGTATCGATCGCAGTGTGCCAAAACGCGCGGAATTCCCCGCACCAAACGCGGAAGCGCGCCGAGTTCCCCTATTGCTCTATCACGAAACGCGCCGAGTTCCCCCGACACGATCGCTGGTGGCCACATCCGCATAAAGCTCTGAGACTGCTGCGGTTTCGCTCAGCTATCTACAACCGCGCCGAGTTCCCCGATCTGGGCTGATCGAAGGGGAGCAGTCCGGGCTAAACGTCGACCGGCGCTGAAAACGCGCCGAGTTCCCCGGTGACCCTCCGCGGAAGCGCGCCGAGTTCCCCTATATTTCATCACGCGAATCGGGGAACTCGGCGCGTTTCACGCATCTGCGCCTTGTTCCCCTATAGCCGAAGGCGAAGCGCGCCGAGTTCCCCGGCCAATCTGCTCGATCCGCGCCAAGTTCCCCTACGGTTGAGGATGAATCTTCGCGGGTTTCCGAGCTTGAGCGTTGACAGCCGGCCCCGGCGACCGCCCACCCTTTTGTCGAGGAGAGGAAGACCGTGCTGCTCGGAACTAACACAAGGCCCCAATCCGTACCCGCAGATCGCAAGATCTCGGTGGGGAATGTGGCTCGTCCAGTCTCCGGCGGCCAGCGGCGCGGGGTATCATTTACCAGCGCCGCAAATGGACAGGGAACCCGGGCCATAGGCTACCGGCTGACCAGGCTTATTCTGATCGCGGCCTCGGGAAAATGCTGCCCCAAGCCCAACCGTCAAAAATACCGATATAATTCCAGGGCTCTTTGGCCTTCGCTATATCGGGAGATTCCGGGATTCATGCTTAATGAATCTTACGCGTATTTAGAAAATCGAAAGCGACGCAAAATCAGCGCCTTAGATTTTCGACATAAATTAACATCGATTTTTCCAAGCTTCCCGGCGGCGATATCGGGAGATTTTTGGGCTGGCCCCGCGGCGCATTCCGAGGCATCTCTCGGTACGCCACTTCCACAGGGGTCAAAATCATATGCAATCAACGAGCTCGACGGCGAACCAACGCCATCGCGCGGCTCGGCGCGCGCTCGGCTACAAGGAAACCACCATGTGGATTTCCAGCGAGCTGGACGATGCGATCAACCGCTACGTCAGGGAAAACCGGGCCACGTCGCGTCGCGATGTGGTGACGGAGGCCCTGGAAGCCCGCTTCATGCCCGAGAGGGAAAGACCGTGATGTAACCCGGTAAAGCAGAGGCCCCCGAAGTTTGGCGACTTCGAGGGCCTCGGAGATCACCGCAGGGGTGAACTGTTCTGTGACAGGATCAGTATCCCACCCTGGAAAATCGAAGTCAACTGCAACATCGATTCGGTGAACGCTCCCGCTTTGCCCTCATAAGGAGGGAACGATGCAAACCGCATCGTCTGCAATCCAGCGGCTGAGAAACGCCGTTCTGGGAACGCGTTCGGCTGTCGATCAGCCTGTCAAATTGGCTACCCGTGCCCAATTGCGGGAGGCCGCACATCTCGCTCAACGGGCCCTCGGCCTGAAGAGCGCGCCGCGGCACGTCATCATGGAACTCGCCGTGTGTCACAAGGGGAGCGGGGAGGAGGTTCCGACCGTTTGGCCTTCAAACACTTACCTGGCCGAGAAAGTCGGCGTGTGCGAACGCACGATCACCAACGCGCTCATGGACCTGATCGACGAGGGCCTGATCATTCGACGGGACTCGGCCAATCAGAAGCGGTTCAAGCGCATCGGTGCCGATGGCAAAATGATCATCTACGGATTCGATCTCTCGCCCTTGCTGAGGCGGCAAGAGGAGTTCGAGCGCATCGTTGCTGAGATCGAGGCGGCCAAGCTCGAGCAGAAGAGGCTTCGCGCCGTCATCGGCGGAGATCGTCGCCGCGTGAAGAACGCGCTTGAGTGGCTCGCTATGCACTCGCTGGCGAACACCGATGAACTCGCGGCGCGCTTCGGCACGCTCAGCCAGCGGACGCCTGTGCGCGCGACCAAGGACGGCCTGAAGCCTGAGCTCGCCAACGAATGGGCTGTCCTGGCAGAGGACGCCGAACGCCTTCTCGCGATGATCGACGTCACCGAGTTCAAACTCGTCGAAACCCCAGGCGCCACCGCATTTTTTGCACCGGAATTTTCCACCAATGACGGCGAAAATTTCCGGCACAAAGAGCCTGAATCAGATCTCTCTATCGAGAATTGCTTGGAACAGGAGGTTCCGCGCGAGAGCCAACCCGCAAAGCGTTCAGATGATGAAATTGATTTGAAATTGGTGCTGGAGGCCTGCCCGTCTGTCACGGACTACCCAGAGCCCATCCGATCTGCATACGACCTGGTAGCAGCCGGAAGCTACCTTCGGCCTTCGACGACCGCCTCGGCAGACGCCTGGGCCTCCAGCGTTGCAGCTATCGGAGCGCCATTGACCGCTGTCGCGATCATCTTCGCCTATCAGCGGCTCAACGACGATGCGAGCTCAGGAACCAGCCGCATCCAGTCGCAGGGTGGCTTCACGCAATCCATCCTCCGAGGGGTCGCGTCCGGCAAGATCAATATCCGAACGGAATTGGCCGCACTTCGCCGAAAACATATGCAATGAGGGGCTTTTCGACGTGAGACCCCTTCGGAACGGCTCAGCCACTTTCGAACAAATTAACGATCAATCTGCATGATAAATCGTCAAAAGACATTGCGCGCTCGACACGACCCAAATTCCGCCGCATCACGTCGCTCCTATGACCGGGCGCTGCCTGGGCGTGGCGTCGACCAGCAAGGAAATTGCCTGAGCATGACCACCGATTTGAACAAGGCGAAGGAGCTCTCGGAGTTCCGCATCATTCTTGCCGCTGCTCAACTCGTATGGCACCCCAATCTCAGGCTTCACAAAATCACCCAGTGCCCGAACGACCATGTCGCGTTCAGCCTGGTGCCGGCCGAGATCGATGACGGGGGCACCGTCCACCCGACGGATCCGGCGATCGTGACCGTCATGGACTCCGATCCTGGTCGAGCGATGTCCCGGGCGATCGAGAAGTCGCTGGCACAGATCGATCAGGCGCAGGCTCCCGTTGCCGATATCCTGACATTCCCACGCAGGAGCTAACTCGCGCCGCGGTCAAACCGCGCGAGAAGCAGGTGTCCTGTCAGGAGCACGATATGAAGCCGAAACGTGCTGTCCTCTTCATCTGACAGGCCGGGATGCGCCCCGGCAGGGTGTAGCCGCTTCATCAATCCGTTGACGAAATTCTTTCCGTCCACGCTCCACTCTCCGAGCTCAGTCGACAAAAACGGCCGCGAGCCCAGGGACAGGTGTGTTCTCCTGTCGTGACCGGGACGGATATCCGCCGCGTTTGGGTCAATCCTGACAGCAATCTCGTCGAGAAGGCCTTCGAGGAAGTTCCGAAGCTGGCCGTTCGCTGATGACCAGTTGCCACGAGCATGGTTCTCGATAGCCTGCTCCAGATGGCTCTTTGGAGTCAGGAAATGGTGCCGATCCAGCAGCGTGAACAGCTCGGTTTGGACGACAGGTAAGCCCAGGTCGGCCGGGAGAGCGGGGATGAGCGCCCCATCCCGCACCGCGTACCCATCCTGGTTGAGAAGGTGGAGAAGGCGGCTTTGCGACGCCGTCGGAGGCGGTGGTTCGGTCCAACCTGTCGCCTCACTCGGGCGACGAATGAAGCTGAGTGCCTTTTCGATCACGACACCGGCAATCGGACCGTCATCGGTCAGATAATCCGGGTTGTCATCGATGAACACCCTGAGATCGTTCAGCCTCTTAACTCCCGCCACGCTCTCATCCCGGACGGCCTGGCGCACCTCCGTACCCAACTCGATGATGAACTTCGTCAGCTCCGCCTGGCTGAAATACCGATGTTCCTCGATGACATTGATCGCGGACAGCCACGTTCGGCGCGAGAATGCAGCAGTCACGAACCAGCCCCCAAAACGGTCATTCCAGACGAGACCGAGCGTAGGGGCCGACGGAGGGCAGTGCCAAGCCCTTTCGCGCCTCCATTAAGGCCGTGGTCAGCATCAACGCGACACGTCGTTTTGGGAGTGCCGCCATCGACCTCATCAGCGGCAGGGCATGATATAATACGGATAAGCCAGTTTTAAGCAGATTTAATACCGATAAACCCAAGGGTAATTGTCCATGCTGGTCGCACAGGCACGGGAAAATAACGTCGTATCGTTCGGCGGTGAAGCCGAGGACTTCGGCGTTGCCGACATCGGCGTCATCCTCGAGATGCTCTCGACCACGCTTTACACGGATAAGCCCCGGGCGGTTTCGCGCGAGGTCCTGTGCAACGCCTTCGATGCGCATTTCGCTGCCGGGCGGGAAGACCTCCCGGTCGACATCACCATCGATGAGCAGCAGATAGAAATCCGGGATTACGGCCACGGGATTGCCCGCGACCAGATCGGCCCGGTCTACTGCACATTCGCTGGTTCGACCAAAATCCATGATGAGACGCAGACCGGCGGCCATGGCGTCGGCGCGAAGTCGCCGTTCAGCATCACCGATCTTTTCACCGTCATCAGCCGCTACGACGGCACGCTGTCCACCTTCTCCCTCTTCACCACGGATCGCGTGCCGCAGTACCGATACGTCGGCGGCCGTCCCTGCGAGGACGAGGGCATCAGCGTCATCATCCCGCTGAAGACCCCCAACCTCGGCTCGACGATGCGCTTCCATATGCTGCGCGTCGCCGAGGACGCTGGAATGAAAATCCGGATCAATGGCGAGCTGTTCGACTTCACGACGTCGATGCTTTTCGAGAATGACGACATCCGCATCACGACGCGCAAATCCCATCGTGACGCCGTGGACATCCTCTACGGGCGCGTCATCTACCCGTTCCAGCATGCGGTCGATCCCGCGCTCGATGCGCTGTACAAGGATCTGTCGCTGATGGCTGAGCGGCTTCGCGGCCGCAGTGGTTCTATCACGATCTCGATCAAGGCTCCGCCATCGTCGCTTTCCACGGCGCTCTCGCGCGAAAGCCTCTCCTATACCGACAGGTCGATCCAGAACCTGAGCGCGCAGTTCCGCGCTGCGCTCGGCGGACTGGGCGTCGCCCAGGCGAAGGCCTCCACACTCTTCCTCGCGGCGAACAAGATCACCAATTGGTGTCAGCTTGTGGCGATGCGAACCTCCCGCGCAGGTTTCACCTTGCCGGTGACCAACGATGCCAGCGTCGATCTCTTCCTTGGCCTCGAGCTGGAGAACTGGGCTGCTCGCATCAATGACGCCGCTGGTGTCATCAATCTGGCGAAGGCGACGAAATCCCAGATCGCCTGGCGCCATCTGAAGAGCTTCACCAAGAAGCCCCAGCTCTTCCATGCCCGCAAGCTCGCTAAGCTGCTGGGCCCGCTCACAAGGGAGCTCCGTGTCGTCAAGCCCACGACTTCGGCCTACGACGCCACCCGCTACGCCTATCTCACCGGAGGCAACGTGGCTGAGTCACGCCGGCTCGCGCCGGACGTGGTCCACAACATCCTCACGCGAACATCGCTCGTCACGATCGCGCCCAGTCTGGCGGCGATCGAACGCGAGAGGAAAGGGGAGGGCCTGTACCTTATCGTTTCGCGTAAGCAACGTGCACAGGCCGAAGCGCTTCTCGCCGGCATTACCAAGCTTGGCTACACATACGCCGCGATCGCAGAGCCAGAGATCGTTCGCGCGCCGCGAATGCCTCGCGAAGCGCGCCGGGCAGCTGAGGCTCGCGAGTGGCCGGCTCTCATTACCAGTCGCACCAGTTGGGGAAGCCGCCACGGCGGCGAACACACCTACAAGGTCAGCGGCCGGCGCATGGAGCCCGCCGCGTATCTTCCTCTCGCCTTCACCGGGGAGGGGGTGAACCTCCCATCAGGATGCGGAAAGATCCGCTTGGAGGACTGCCTCGAAGCTATCGCCGGCGGCAAGGTCGCATTCGTGCGACAGATGGGTCAGCTCAAGGACGCGTCGAAAGACGACATTCCAGAGATGGCCACAGTGATCGAGGGCTACCTCGATGATATGCAGAAACGCATCGGCGAAGACGCGTTCTTCCTTGCTGTCAAAATCTCGCAGGCAGCTGTGGGCACCGCGTATCACGATCTCTACCACAACCCCGATGCCGAAAAATCGCTCTATGGCGCGGCAGCCTATTTCCCGGCGGTTGTCGCGTCCCGCATGTTCCCCTCAGCCACCGCGGTGCCGTCCTCGGCCGACATCCTCAAGCTCATCGCCATCCGCCAGGTCATTGCTCTGTTCAAAGACGGCAAGTGCCGCCTCGACAAGGTCCTGAATTCGCACTCTGAGAAGGTCCGCGAAACGATCGCGGCCACCGCTGCAGTGCAGATGGCGGCGTTTCAGAGGGTCGCGCTGATCTTCCGCGAAGCGAAGCCGGCGACCGCGAAACTCCGCACCGAGGTCGAGGTTCTGGATCGCCGGATCTCCGGGCAAAACCTGTCCCTCAAGGTGGCCTTCAAGATGCTCAATCTCAACGAGTATATCCCCGACATTCTCGACGCCGCCCTCACGAAGACGCCCAGCGAGATTGCGGACGATGCCCGCGCTCGGCTGGAAACCGTCGAATCGACATTGCGGCGCATGCTCACCATCCAGGACACCAGCCATGCAGCCTAACGGACCCATCGCCGTCGCTGGCTTCACCGCCAGCGAGCACGCCGTCACGATTTACACCGCCGACGGGCATCCGATCACGCTCGACGCCACGTCCTACCGCACGAACGACGTGCTGGACGACATCATCGACAAGATGGCCGCGCTGCGCGCGAAAAACCTCGGCGGAGCGCCCGTCGTCGAGATCAATATCGCCGATTTCTCGATCTCCAAACGGATCGAGGAAAACTCAGGCGGCGCCATCCGCGTGATCCTGAATGAGAAGGATGAGCCGGCGGAGATCCGCGTTGGCAAATTCCAGATCGCAGAAGGCGTCGAAAAGCTCGGTCGCCATATCGAGCTGGCAGCGCGTAGCACCCATAGCGCGCTGGCGCTGGAGAATTTCATCAGGCGCTTCTCGAAGGTCCAGGCATCGAGGAAGCACACTGCCGAGGAGTTGCTCGGCTTCGTGAAGCAGAACGATTTGCCTATCGCTCAGGACGGCCGGATCATCGCTTTCAAGATCCTCCGCAAGGACGCAAAGGTCCCTCACTCCTTCGGCGAGGGCTACTGGTTCGACAAGCACACTGGTGCGATCCCACAGCGAGCTGGGTCGCTGGTGATGATGCCGGCCAATGCCGTGGATGACTCTCGGCGCCACGCCTGCTCGACCGGCTTCCATGTCTGCTCGGTCGAGTATTGGCAGGGGTTCTGGTCGCCTGGCGACCCTATCACCATCACCCTCGTCGACCCCGCCGACATCATCGCGGTGCCGCGCGGCGAACAGGCGAAAATGCGTGCGTGCGCATACTTTGTCGCCGCGTCGATCGAGCGTGAACATGCCATCAGGATCCACGCCGAGAGGGCGCACGCTCACATCGCGGAAGTCCAGGCACTCGTGGCGCAGGTGGCCGCCGGCAACCATGCTCCGGTCCTCGAAACTGTCTTCCAGAATGCATCTGGCGAAATCACCGTCACTCCGGCGACAAATGCGGAGACCCGCCCGGCTCGAAAGCGGATCAAGAAGCTCAATCGCGCGTCCCGCGAACCCGAGGTCAAGGCGCGGGTTATCGACACCGGCGCCTTGCGGAACAAGCTCAACGATGCGCTCGAGGGCAAGCAGCGGCCGCGGACCGAAAAGATCGCTCTGGCCAAGCAGCTGATCGAAACCCGACGGCTCACCGTACGGGCTGCCGCGCAGCAGCTTCGCATGAGTGGCTCCTGGCTCAAGAAATCCCTGGATGCGGAAGGGTGGAAACCGACTGCATCTGAGGTCGACGTCCACATGCAATCCACCGCTACTGCGAAGCTCGGCGTCGCCCAGAAGCTGCTCGAAGGAGGCAAAAGCGTCCGTGAGGCAGCTCGCATCAGCGGCGTCGCCCGCTCCACGCTGCAGGACCATCTGAAGCGGACGCCCTCGGCCCCTGTCGCGATTGCAGAAACCACACCGCCGGCGGCGAATGCCATGACCCGCGATGAGCGGATCGCCGCTGCAACGCGCCTCATCGACGAGGAAGGGTGGAGCGTGAAGCGAGCAGCGAAATTGCACAAGCTCAGCGACTCGTGGCTTGGAAAATCGCTGAAGAAGCGAACCTGACCCTCTCGAAAAGCCCGAGAATTGAATGACCTACCTGAAACGTCTGGTCTCGATGAAGACCTGCACGCTCCCTTCGCCGCTGGACGCTCGGCTATGGAGCGATGCCCGCATGGGTGGCGGCCCGATGTCGATCGCCGACTACGAGAGCCATCTTGCTTTCAGTGACGTGGAGTCGGCCGACCACTTGCTCACCCTCATGGCGCGCACGGCTATCGGCTGGTTCGCCATCTCCTGCTATCGCTGGCTCACCTTCTGGGATCTCGCGACCTACGAGGCCAACCGCGACGCGCCCTGCTGGGACTAGGCCGGGCGCACGCGACCCTCAGCACGCCACCAACGAATGCAGGACATCCATGACTGACCGCCCCATGACCGCATGCACGCACAGCGGGACATTCCATGCGGACGACGTGTTCGCGACTGCCCTGCTGAAGCTTCACTTCGATAGCGGGCTGGTCATCAGGCGCAGCCGCGACCCCGAGGTCATCGCCGCCGCTGATATCGTTTTCGACGTCGGAGGCATCTGCGATCCAAAGATGCTGCGCTTCGACCACCATATGGCCGACTTCCCAAGGCGCGAGGACGGTCGCCCGTTCTCTTCCGTCGGACTGATTTGGGAGCACTACGGCACCCAGATCCTCTGGAAGGTGATGGGGCTCTCTCCGATCAAGGAGCTGCAGGATATCGCAGACCAGATCGACCAGGAATTCATCCTGCCGATCGACCTGATCGACAACGGCGTGACCGCGCCAGGCGCGACCGATGTGACCGTCGCCGTCGACCTGTTCAATCCCAACTGGACCGAAGCCTCGTCTGACGAAGATGTCGATGCCGCTTTCTTCAGGGCAGTCGATTTCGCTCGAAACATGCTCCTTCGCATTTTCGCAGCGAAGCTCGCGGAGTACCGCGCCGAGACGGAAATCCACGAAGCCGCCATGAGGACGGAAGACCCCCGTCTGATCGAGCTACCCCGATCGGTCCCGTTTCGAAATGCAGTCCACCGCCTGCAGCTGACCGAACTGCTCTATGTCGTCTCGCCCTCGGGAAACAAGGGCAACTGGGGCCTCACGGCGGTCAGCGTCGAGCCCAACAGCTTCGTGAATCGAAAGGACCTGCCTGCAGCCTGGGCCGGCCTTTCAGACGCGCAGCTCCAAGAGGTCACGGGCGTCGACGATGCCGTCTTTGCGCATCGATCCAGGTTTCTGGCGATCGCCAAGAGCAGAGCCGGCGCGCTGCAGCTCGCTGAGACAGCACTCAGCGCAGCCTGATGTGAACGATTGGGGCGGGGCGTTCCATGCCCCTTCATCAACCCCGAGAAAGACCCGTCATGCACGTCACCGAGCAGACCTTCGAGATCGGCTTTGCCTGCGACCCGGGCGACGAACTCCTCTCGATCGGCGACATCCATGGCTACGCGGACTTGCTGGACGCGCTTCTCGATCGCGCGGAGGCAATCCCGCGCGTTCCCGGCCTGGACCGCAAGATCATCCTGACGGGTGACCTGATCGACCGCGGCTCGCAGTCGCTGCGCTGCCTCGATCTCGCGATCGCGGCCGCCGAGCGGCTCGAAAGCGAAGTGATCGGTTTGCTCGGCAATCACGAGCAGTTTCTTCGCATCGCGCTCGAGGAGATCGACGAGATCAGCGATCTCGCCGCCGGCAACTGGATCCGAAACGGCGGTGGCGCCGTTATCGAAGAGCTTCTCGCCATCTACCCCGGCAAAGGCCTCGACGTGCCGGCTGCACTGGGTCCGGCCCGGCTCGCGTGGCTGAAATCACTCCGCTCTCATTTCCGATCGGGCCAGGTGATCGCCGTCCACGCCGGGCTCAATCCGAGCATCCCACTCGCGGAATTCCTCGCTCAGCCTTGGCTCGTCAATTTCCGAGGCTTCAGAGAATCCGCCCACTGGGCCTGGGTCAGAGATCCGTTCCTCGACCACGTTCCGAAGAACGGCGAAGGCCACCACGGGCTGTTCGTTGTGCACGGGCACACCGTGCCAAACGACGACACCGTCCCGATCGCCGACCAAATTCGGCGGGCCCGGGTGAACCTTGACGCCGGCTCGTACAAGACAGGCCGGGCGCGCATGGTTCGCATCGTGGGAAATCAGGCGACGCTCTTCGAAGCCGTCGCCTAAGCGCATCTCCGACCTTTGAGCGCGGTTCGCCGGATCGCGCCAGCGTGCTAAAATAGCTCGCTCCAAAAGACCGAGGAAAAATGACGCTAAATCCGAATTCGACCCCGCGCCCGTTCTCGTGGCGCCGGCCGCTCATCGTGAATGCCTGGCTCGCACTCACCTTTCTCATCGCCGCAGGCTGGAATATCGCTATCGCAGTCAGGGCGCCCTATCTCCAGCTGGATCTGCTCGCACTAACGATCGGGTTTCTCGCCGCCTACGTCATCGGTTTCCACCGCCAGGAGGCCGTCGCTTTCCGGCACTGGCTCTTCCTCAGCGTGATCGCCCTCGCTGCCGGCGCGATCTACGCCGGCATCAAATACGCGCTGATCGGCGTCTGACATGGCGAAACTTCATTTCCACTACTCGGTCATGAATGCCGGCAAGAGCCTCTCGCTCTTGTCCATCAGGCAGAACTGGGTCGAAAACGGGGGCAATATCGTCCTTATGACCAGCGCAATCGACCGCCGCAGCGGCGTCGGGAAGATCGCCTCTCGGATTGGCATCTCGGAGGACGCGATCGCGCTCGGCGAGGACGACGATCTCTTCGAGATCATTGCGCGACTGCACACTGAGAAGCCTGTCACTGCGGCCCTCCTTGATGAAGTACAATTCATGACGTCCGCCCACATGTGGCAGGCCGCGAAAATCGTCGACGATCTCGGCATTCCCGTCATGGCTTTCGGGCTCAAAAACAACGTGTTCGGTTCGCTCTTTGGGCCCGCGATCGAGGCAATCCTAGCTCTCGCTGACGATATCAAGGAGATCAAGCAGCTCTGCTGGTGCGGCCGGAAAGCCGGGCAGATCTTGCGATACGATCCCAGCGGCCGCACTGAAAAGAGCGGCAATGTCGTCGAAGTCGGCGGCGACAACAGGTATGTCTCCGTATGCCGCAAACACTGGATGACCGATGACATTGGCCCGGCTCGACGAGCACAATGCGACCAACGCGCCGCATAAATCGGACCACGCGATCGCCAGGCTGATTGCCCACGCGGCTTTCGATGAGCACGACCTCGACATCGCGACGTCTGGCCTTTGCGGCACGTTCGCCCTCGCGTTGCTCGACACGCTGCGGGAGCGGGGCATCGCCGCTGCGGGTGTCGTCGCCTACATCGGCGAGCCCTCGACCAATGTGAAGCGCATCGAGTGGCGTCATGCGCTCATCGAAACCGAAGGCCGCCTCTTCGACGTCGAAGGCGAGGTCGAGCGGGCCGACGTTCTCGAGAATTACTGCTGGGGCAGAACGAATAAGCCCTGCGGCTTCCAATCACTGGACGACGTCGCCTTTCGCGCCCTCATCGTGCGCACACGAAACTCATACGATCGCCGCTGGTACGCCGATTGGGCTGAAGCACTACGCCTCGCCGCGAGACATGTTCGATGACGTCGATGCGCCCCACCTGGACGATCTACACCGCAAGCAAGCACTTCGATCTGCATCACAAGCGCCTACGCGCGATCCTCGCCAGCGCTGGACGCTTGCCAGTAGGCCACGAGGCTCTGAGCGCCAATAGCGTCGAGATCGGTGGCGAAGATGTTGAACGCTTTTTGGCCGACGTCGCCGAGATGATGTCGCTGACCAAGGCTCGTGAATATCTCAATATCCCGCGTCCGCACGACCGACTTCTCTTCGATGCAGGGTACCTGGTCCCCTTCGTTGTTGGAGGCACTGATCTCATCAAAGACCACGGTCTGCGGAAGACAGACCTCGACGCCTTCATGGCAAGCCTTCATTCTCGGGCCATAGCACCGGTTGCCGACGGCATGGTGCCAATCCCCGCTGCAGCGAAGCGATCCAATTGCTCCGCCGTGGAAATTGTCGAGCTCATCAAATCGGGCCACCTAACGAGGGTCGCCCTGGATGCGAACGGGCGTGGCTATATGGCCATCCTGATCGACCCAGCGGAAATAGCACCCTTGGTGAGGCTGCCCGATCACGGTTGCCTCTCAATGCGCGAAGTTGAGCGTGCAGCGCAGTGGTCCACGGCCGTCGTAACGGCGCTTGTCGACGGCGGGCATTGAGGTGGCCCCGGTTTCGGAGACAGGGGCATAAGGTGGATCTTCCGACGAAAAGGACGATCCAGCATGAAGACACGCAGACGGTTTACGGCCGAGTTCAAGGCCAAGGTCGCGCTTGAGGCGATCCGCGGCGAGCGGACGATTTCGGAGCTTGCGACGAAGCACCAGCTTCACCCGAACCAGATCACGCAATGGAAGCGGCAGGCCATCGAGAACCTTGCCAAGGCGTTTGACGATAAGGCTTCCGATGTCCAAGTCGGCCGGGAGGCGGAGGTGACGAAGCTGCACGCCAAGATCGGCCAGCTCGTCGTCGAGCGGGATTTTTTGGCCAAGGCCTTCGATCGCTGAGCCTGGATCGGAGGAGAATGATGATTGACCCCGATCACGAACGGCTCTCGATCCGCCGCCAGTGCGAACTGGTCTCGATCTCACGGGCGTCGTTCTATCGACAGCCCGCCGGCGGGAGCCCGGAGAACCTCGAACTGATGCGCATCATCGACGAGGCGTTCATGGAGATGCCCTGGTATGGCTCCAGGCAGATGGCGCGGCACCTGCGGCGTCAGGGTTGGTGCGTCGGCCGCAAGCGGGTCCGGCGGCTGATGCGCAAGATCGGTCTGTCGCCGATCTACCAGGCGCCGAAGACCAGCGATCCGCATCCCCAGCACCGCATCTATCCGTACCTGCTGCGGCATCTGGCGATCGAGCGGCCCAATCAGGTCTGGTGTGCCGATGTGACCTACGTCCCAATGCGACGCGGCTTCCTTTACCTCGTCGCCATCATGGACTGGTTCAGCCGCAAGGTGCTGTCCTGGCGGCTGTCGAACACGATGGAGGCCGACTTCTGCGTCGCTGCTCTGGAAGAGGCGATTGCACGATACGGCAGGCCCGACATCTTCAACACCGACAGTAAATAGATCGAGGCCAGTTCCCGGGCGGCCTGTCTCAAACACAGATCGACCGTTTGGTAGGCTGGCGCCGTGAGGTGCCCGG
>NZ_JBHSLU010000070.1:0-17660 GCF_042655245.1 Allobosea massiliensis
CGCTACCTTGCTCGCGAGGTCTTCGCCCTCATCATGCAGCGCCAGAAGGAAATCAACGCGACACGTATCGCTGCTTGACAAACAGAAGGGCGTCCAGGGCTCCCAGTTCACCAGCATGGATTGGGCTGCCTTCCTCAAGCACCACAATTTTGAGCACTCGATGAGCCGGCGCGGGAACTGCCACGACAACGCGGTAGCAGAAAGCTTCTTCAACCTGCTCAAGCGGGAGCGGATACGCCGCAAGACCTACCGAACGCGCGAAGAGGCAAGGCAGGACGTGTTCGACTACATCGAGATGTTCTACAATCCCAGACGCAAGCATGTCAGGAATGGGATGCTGTCACCCGTCGAGTTCGAACGGCAGCACCAGATGTAGCCCGAAGGCGTCCACGAAACTCGGGGCTATTCACTGTTGCGGCGCCTCAGGAACGGAGTGTCTGGCTTATCTGGATTTGAGGTTATGTGGCCTGCAGCTGATGCTGCAAGCGTCTCTGGTGTATGGTCTGGCGCTTGAGCCTCTCACACAGCACCTGCTATATGCTCAAGCTGCACGGCGACTACAAGGATGGCCGCATCCTCAATACCGAGAGCGAACTGAGCGGCTAGCTGATCGCTTCGACCAGTTTCGACTTCCCTGGGATCCGTAGCAGCTCGCAGATCGCCCCCTATCATTCCGCGTGGCGACAGGCTCGCCGCGCGGAATGATGGGGCGGTGGCCTCAATCGCCGATCAGATGGGCGCGCGCGATATCGAGCTGCACGCCGACCTCCTCGCCGACCGCAGGGGCGGCGGGCGCCGGGCAATCCACGATCAGTTCGCCGATCGGCGTCTGCACCCAGTAGCGCGCGGTCGCACCGTGAAATGATTTGCGTTCGATCCGCCCGCACAGGGTATGCGCCGAACCGGCCTCGCTCGTGGCCAGAAGCCGCAGACATTCCGGCCGCACCATCAAGGACGGCTTGCCGGACACGTGCCGCGCCGGGAAGGGGAGGACGTTCGATCCCACGCGGATCGCCGCGTCATCTACGATCTCGACAGGCAGGAAATTCGCCGTTCCGACAAACTCCGCGACGTATCGATTGCGGGGGTGGAAATAGATCTGCTCCGGCGCGTCGAGCTGTTCGATGCGTCCGTCCCGCATGACGGCGATTCTGTCGGAGATCGAAAGCGCCTCCTCTTGATCGTGCGTGACGAAGACCATCGTCTTTCCCAGCACGCGTTGCAGCCGAACGATCTCTTCGCGCAACCGCACACGAAGCCGCGCGTCCAGGTTCGACAGCGGCTCGTCGAGTAGCAGCACCTGCGGATCGACAGCGAGCGCGCGCGCCAGGGCGACGCGCTGTTGCTGGCCGCCCGATAGCTGGTGGGGATGTTTGAGGCCCGCTCCGCCGAGCCCAACCAGATCGAGCATCTCCGCGATGCGCTTTTCAGCCTCCGCGGCGTTCACACGTCTGCGCTGGAGGCCGTAGCCGATGTTGTCCGCGACGCTGAGGTGCGGAAACAGGGCGTATTCCTGAAACACCATCGTCATCTGGCGCTGGTTGGGCGCTAGCCGCGTGATGTTGGCGCTGTCAAGAATGATTTCACCCTGCGTGGGTTGATAAAACCCCGCCAGAAGCCGCAGCGTCGTGCTCTTGCCGCAGCCCGAAGGGCCGAGAAGCGTCAGCATCTCGCCACGCGCGATGTCGAGCGAAATGTCGTCGACGGCCACAAAATCGCCGAGACGCTTTGTAACGCCGATTAGGCGCACATGGGCGTCGAACGCCGCGTCAGGCGCGCTGGCGGCTTGCTCGGTCGCCATCAGTGGCATTGTCATGGCTGGAATCCTCGCGAGAATGAAGTGGTGCGTCCCACGACCAGCGCGGCCACGCCGATGCAGAGGAACGTCAGAAGCAGCAGGAAGGTCGTGAGCGCGGCGGCGCCGCTCCAGTCGATGCCGCCGATCATCTGCAGGATGACGAAGGTCACCATCACATTGCCGGGCGCCACGAGAAAGACGACGACGCTGATATTGCTGACAGAGCGCACGAAGGATTGCAGGAAGGACGCCAGAAGCACCTTCGCCAGCAGCGGCGCATAGACATCGGCGACAAGCCTCAGTTCGCCGGCGCCGAGATCGCGCGCGGCGTCCTCGATGCTGCGGTGAATCTGGTCCAGCGCGACAGTCGTCGCCTGATAGGCGAGCGGCAAATGCCAGAAGCCGAGCGCGAACACGACGATCCAAATCGACCCGGCGAGTTCGATCGGCGGCTTGTTGAAGGCCAGAACGAAGCCGACGCCAATGAACACGCCAGGTAGCGCGCCGGGCAGAACCGCAAGGAAATCCAGAACCGGCCGGAACGGCAGGGCGCGCGATTTGAGGAAGGCCGCAAGCTGCCCCAGAATCGCCGTCACCGCGCCCGCGAGCGCCGCCACGAGAATGCTCGACCAGAGCGCGTCGGCATAGGCCCAGGCCTCTTTCCAGTGGCGAAGCGTGAGCGACCAGTCCGAGCCCCATGTGTCCGCCAGACCCGCATAGACGATGCCCAGATAGAGAACGACCACGACAGCGCTGACCAGCGAGCAGACGCCGACCACCAGCCATTTCAGCAAGGCCGGCGTCTTGATCTGCTCCATCGTCCCGCCGCGGCCGGTGACGGTTGAATAGCGGCGATCGCCGAGCAGACGCCGGCTCGCGACGAAGAGCGCCACCGCAGGGACGAGCAGCAGGCCGACGACGACGGCCGCCGCCTTGAGATCGGCGAGCCCCTCCATCATGAACCACGCCTCTGTGGCCAGCACGGGATAGTTCCCGGCGATGACGACGGCGTTGCCGAAATCCGCCAGCACGGTGATCGCGACGACGAGCATCGCGCCGATCAGTCCCGGCGCGACAAGCGGAAGCGTGATCGTGCGCAGCGCCTGACCCTCTGTCGCGCCAAGCGTCAGCGCGGCCTGCTCGGCGCTGGGGTGGATGCCTTCCAGCACGCCTTTCAGGATCATGCTCGCAAGCGGAAAGAAGGCGATGGTCTGGGCCAGCCACAGACCCGTCCAGCCGAAGATGTCGAGATCGAGACCGAGCAAATGACGACTGATCAATCCCTGCCGCCCGAACAGAAGCAGATAGGCGAAGGCGATCATGAAAGGCGGAGCAAAGAGCGGCGCCAGGCTCAGAAGGCTGAAGAAGCGCGCCCCGGGAATGTCCCGACGCGTGGCCGCGAAGGCGAAGGCGAAGCCGATCGCCGTAGAGGAAAATGTCGACAGCAGCGTTATGACGACCGTATTGGTCGCCGCGCGCCGCCATCGCGCGTTGCCCATCATGTTGATGTAGTCCTCAACGCCGGGAAAGCGCAGCACCGCAATTGTCGGCAACACGACGAAAACGACGAGCAAAGCGAGAACGAACACATAGAGCGCGGCGACTCCCCGTTCGATCCGGACGTCGCCGCCGTTCCCTGTCATGATTCCCAATCGTCGCATCGCCAGTATTGACATGATCGTTCCGTTGAGTTCGTCGCTGCGGAGCGCCGGCGCCGCGTCGGGGCGCCGGCTCCGTTAGCCGGCGGGCGGGCGGGTTACTGGCCCGAAACCTCGCCCCACTTCTTGCGGACGCGGTCCATGTTGGCCGTCGCCCATTCCATGTCGTATTTCGCCACCTTCATGTCCGCGATCGACGGCGCGCCGACGGGCGGGGCGACCTTGGGATTCAGGGGGTGGAAAAAGCCGACCTTGGCGGCAATGTCCTGGGCGTATTCGGAGGTGAGGAAGTCGATGAACTTCTTCGCGCCCTCTGGATTGGGGCCGCCTTTGACGATCGAGGCCGACCAGATCGCGACGGCGTTGTCGGGCGGTATGGCGTAATCAAGCGGCTGGCCCCGGTTGAGCTTGGCCGTCAGGATGTCGCCAAGCCAGTAGACGCCGGCCGGCGCCTCACCCTTCTCCACAAGCGCCACCACGATCGGCGCCGAAGGCGTGAACTGAGCGACATTGGCGGAGAATGTCTTGGTGTATTCCCACGCCTTGTCCTCGCCGAGCCGGAAGACCTGCGTCGCAAGCTGGATGAAGCCGATGGCCGAGGTCTGCGGATTGGCGGCGACCAGCTTGCCCTTGAATTCAGGCTTCAGCAAATCGTCCCAGGTCTTGGGATGGGCGACCTTGTCGCCAAACTCCTTGTTGAACTGGGTCGTGTTCCAGAAGATCGCCGTGGCGGTCGCGATCCAGCCGGTCCAGTATCCCTTGGGATCGACGTATCCCTTCGCGACGGCGTCCGGATAAAGGTTCGGCGACTTGTAGGAAACCAGCAGCCCGTCCTTGGCCAGGGCCTCCTGGAAATCGATGGGGGCGGCCGCGAAGATATCGGCGCGCGGCCTGTCCTTCTCGCTGCGGATGCGCGCGGCCAGCGTGCCCACCGCGGGAACGTTGAGATACTCGACCTTGACGCCGGTCCGCTTCGTGAACTCGTCGCTGATGCGACGGTTCATCTCGGCGATCGGAAGGACCGTGTAGACGACGATCTTTTCCTGCGCGATCGCGCTTGCGCCCGGGAACAGGGTGAGCGCAAGAAGCGCCGCGGCCATCTGCATGTTGAGATATTTCTTCAATTCGACTTTGCCTCCCGCATCGGCGCAGGTTCGCGCCTTTGTTGTGTTCCGGCCGCCGATCTGGCGGCGGCCGACCTTCGCGTCTTAAGCGCGCCGCGCGTCACTGGCCGGTGACCGCGCCCCACTTCTTGCGCAGGCGGTCCATGTTCGCGGTCGCCCATTCCATGTCGTATTTCACGACGCTCATTTCGGTGAGCGAGGGCGCGCCGACAGGCGGCGCCACTTTCGTATTGAGGGGATGATAGAAGGCGACCTTCGCCGCAGTGTCCTGCACGAATTCGGAGGTGAGGAAATCGATATATTTCTTCGCCCCCTCAGGGTTTGGCCCGCCCTTGACGATCGAGGCCGCCCAGATCGCGACAGCGTTGTCGGGCGGAACCATGACCTCCAGCGGCTGGTTGCGGCCGACCTTCGCTGTCAGAATGTCGCTGAGCCAGAATACGCCGACCGGGACCTCGCCCTTCTCGACCAGAGCCACGACGATCGGAGCCGAGGGCGTGAACTGGGCCGAGTTGGCGGCGAAGGCCTTGACATAGTCCCAGGCCTTGTCTTCTCCCAGGCGAAACATCTGCGTGGCGAGCTGGACGAAGCCGACGGCCGAGGTCTGCGGGTTCGCGCTGACGAGCTTGCCCTTGAATTCCGGCTTGAGCAGATCATCCCAGGTCTGCGGCGGCTTGGCGTTTTCCCCGATCTCCTTCTTGAACTGGCTAGTGTTCCAGAAAATCGCCGTCGCAGTGGCGAACCAGCCAGTCCAGTTGCCCTTGGCGTCCGCATAGCCCTTGGCCACTGCATCGGGCGGGAGACCAGGGGAAAGATAGGGCGTCAGCAGGCCGTCCTTGGCCAGCGCCTCATGGAAATCGACGGGCGCGGTCGCGAAGACGTCGGCGCGCGGCCGGTCCTTCTCGCTTCGGATGCGCGCGGCGAGGGTGCCGACCGCCGGCACGTTGAGATACTCGACCTTGATGCCGGTGCGCTTGGTGAATTCGTCGCTGATGCGGCGATTCATCTCGGGAAAAGGCGTGACGGTGTAGACGACGACCTTTTCCTGCGCGCTGGCCGCAGGGGCGCAGGAGAGCAGGGCGAGCGCGGCGATGGCCGCGGCCTGCAGGGCTGCAAATGGCGTTCTCATTGTGACGTTCTCTCCCTGTTTCGCGCTGTTCCGCGTTAGCGTCGCTTCATGCGTCAGTTCATGACGGAACCGCCGTCGGCGGAAAGCGTTTGACCTGTGATGAAATCGCTGGCCGGGCTCGCCAGAAAGAGCAGCGCGCCCATCAGGTCCGCAGGCGTGGCTTCGCGCTTGAGTGCCCGGCTGGCGATGTTGTTCGCCACCATTTCCCTGGTCCAGCTCTGGTTGGCGATCATCGCCTCGCTCATGGTCAGCCCCGGCGCGAGCGCGTTGACGCGCACGCCCTGCGCGCCAAGCTCGCGCGCCGCGGCGCGCGTGAGAGAGATCACCGCACCTTTCGAGGCAACGTAATGCGCAAGGCCGGGCGATCCCTTGATTGCGGTGCCGGAGGCCAGGTTGATGATCTTGCCGTAGCCGCGCTCCTGCATGAGCGGGGCGACGGCTTTGATGCATTCGAAGACGCCGCGAACATTCACGGCCATCACGCGATCCCAGTCGGCGCTGTTCAACTCCGTCAGCGGCGTGAGTTGCAACTGCCCCGAAATGGCGGCGTTGTTGACGAGTATGTCAACACCGCCGAAACGCGCACGGGCGGCCTCGACCACGCCGCGCACCGAGGCGGGGTCCGTCACGTCGAGCCACGCCCCGAGGCTTTCGCCGCCGATATCGGCAATCGCCGCGCAGGTCACGGAAACGTCGGAGAGATCGCCGACGACGACGCGCGCGCCGGCTTTCGCAAGCGTCAGCGCGAAGCCCGCGCCCAGCCCCTGCGCCGCGCCGGTGACGATCGCGACCTTGCCAGCAAGAACCTCGCCGGCGGGGACGCCGTGTCCGCTCATCTGTGTGTTCGCCATGGTGTGGGACCTCAATAGGCGCTGGCGCCGCCGTCGATCGGGATGACGGCGCCGGTCATGAAGCTCGAGGCCGGAGAGGCGAGCAGCAGCGCGAGCCCCTTGATCTCGTGGGGCGAGCCGAGGCGGCCAAGTGGCACGTCGGCGACGAACTGGCTGGCTACATGGGGATCGCGCAACCGTCCCTGGCCGATGTCGGTCAGAAACGGACCGGGCGCGATCGCGTTGATATTGACATTGTGTGGCGCAAGCTCGATCACCGACTGACGCACGAGATTGGCGACGGCGGCCTTGGTCGAGGCGTAGGCGTAGCCGCACATGGGCTCGCCGCGCAGGCCCGCGATGGAGCTTGTGACGATAATACGCCCTTGCCGACGCTTGATCATATGCGCCGCCGCCGAGCGGATCGTGACGAAAACGCTAGTGAGATTGATGTTGAGCAGCGCGTTCCAGCGCGCGAGATCGACATTTGCCATGGCGCCGGCCTCGGTGCGCGGCCCCGACCCGGCCGAGAGGCCCGCATTGGCGAAAACGATGTCGATCTGTCCATGCGCGGCGACGATCCCATCGATCGCGCGCGTGATCGCATCAAGATCGGAGACGTCCAGCACGATCGTCTCGACGGCGCCGCCGGCGGCGCGCAGCCGGTCCGCCGCGCTCGCCAGGGCGTCCGCGTCGATATCCGTCATCACCACATGGGCGCCTTGCTCCGCGACGGCCTCCGCCATGGCGAAGCCGAGGCCCCGGGCGGCGCCGGAGACAAAGGCGATCTGCCCCTTCAGCTTCAGTTGTTCATCGACGCGCACGCCATGCTCTCCTTTTTAAAGTCTCGATCGAGCGATGAAGGGCCGCCCCGGGGCGGCCATGCCGCGGGTCAGGCGTTCTTGAGGAAAGCCAGCACGGCCTCGGCCGTGACGTCGGCCTTCTCGGCATGCGGCAGATGGCCGGCGTCCTCGATGATCGTCGTCTTCGCGCCCGGGATCGCGGCGGCCCAGGCGGCGCTGGTGGCGACCGGGCAGTAATTGTCGTGGCGCCCCCACACGATATGCGCCGGCGCCGTGATGCGATGCAGCCAGCGCGCGAGATCGGGATTCGTCAGGCCGACCGGCGCCCCCAGACGCGCCATCGTCGTCTGGTTCTTGATCAGGTTTGCGAGCTGCTCGGGGCCGGGCGTCGCGGAAAGGATGCGCTCAGCGATCGCCTGGTTGTGAAACAGCTTGCGCGTGCTCTCCGGGTAGGACCAGCGGAAGAGATCCTCCTGATCTCCCACAGCCGCGAGGCCGGCCGGGCCGATGAGCGTCACGCTCGCGAGCTTGCCGCAATCGCGCGACGCCATCTCGGAGGCGATCCAACCGCCAAAGGAGTTGCCGATCAGATGCACGCGATCGAGCTTCATCTCGTCCAGCAGGTCGAGATAGAACAGCGTGAGGTCGTTGACCGAGTTGAGCCAGGCGGGATTGTCGGATTCGCCGAAGCCGGGATGCTCTGGAACGATCAGGTCATGATGCTGCGAGACGGCGTTGAAGAACGGCGTCCACACGTTCAATCCCGCGCCCCCGTGCAGGAAGAGCGCGGTCGGACCGGCGCCGCCGCGAAACATCCTGATGGATGCGCCGGCGATGACGGGGTGCGAGACGACATGGGACATGCGATTGGCTCCTTTGGCCCTTCCGGGCGGCGATGTGGCGTGCGTCGGGGATCAGGCGTCGGCAGGCTGCGCAGCGCTTTGATCGGGATGATGGCGTCTAGCGAAGCTTGCGATGAGGCGGGAGACTTCGTCCGGCCTCTCGAGGTTCAGCAGATGCGCGGCGGGCGATAGGATCGTCATGGTCGCGCCCGGAATCTCCGCGCGAAGCCCCTCCAGCGCGGCAGGGGGCGTCGAGGGATCCTGTTCGCCGGCGATGAGCTGCACGGGCAGTCTGATCTCGCTCACGCGACTGCGCAGGTCGAAATCGCGGATGACCCGGCAGGCGACCGCGTAGCTCGCCGGATCGACATGCGCGAGCTGGGCGAGCGCGCCCTCTGCGACGTCGGGCGCGGAGGCGAGAAGATGCGGCGTGAACCAGCGGCCGCGAGAAATCTCGATGAAGGGCTCCATGCCCTGGACCACCGCGTTGCGGGCGCGCTGCTCCCATGCGTCGGGCGGCGGCAGATAGGCGGCCGTCGCGCAGAGCGTGAGCGAGAGCAATCGCCCGGGCGCATGCAGGGCCAGATGCTGGCCGATCATGCCGCCAAGCGAAAGGCCGATGAAATGCGCCCGCCCGACCCCGGCGGCGTCCATGACCGCCAGAGCGTCGGCGGCGAAATCAGCGACGCTCGCCGCCTCTCCGCTGGGGAAGGAACGGCCGTGGCCGCGATAGTCGTAACGCAGGACCTGAAAATGCGGCGCGAGCGCCTCGGTCTGCCGATCCCAGAGCTCCAAGCTCGTGCCGAGCGAGCTGGCGAACATCAGGACGGCGTCGCCGTTTCCTTGAAGTTCATAGTTCAGCCTGCGGCCGTTGGATGTCGCGATTGGCATGGATCAGCCCTTTTTTGGCAAAGTGGCGCCGACGCGGCGCCGTGGCCTGGCGCGCGAGCATGGCGTCCCGAGGAAAGTTGGTTCAGCGGTTCGTCGTCTCCGGCGGCCGCTCCCAGAAGGCCGTTCGGCTGGCGATGAGTTTGACTGCGAGGCTCAGCAGAAGCCCCATCACGGAGAGATAGGCGAGAACGGAGAACACGCCCGCGACGTCGATCACCGCCTGTCGCTGGATGATGAGGCTGCCAAGCCCCACCGAGGACCCGACGAATTCGCCGACGATCGCTCCGATCAGCGCGAACACTATGCCGACCTCAAGGCCCGCGAAGAGATAGGGCAGCATCCCCGGCAGCCGGACTTTCGTGAAGACCTGCAGCGGGCGCGCGCGCAGCGATTTCATCAGCAACAGCCGCCGCTGGTCCGTCGTTCTGAGCCCTGCGATGACGTTGACGAGGATCGGAAAGAAGGCGATCAGCGCCGCCATCACCGCCTTTGAATGAAGCCCGTAGCCGAACCAGATGATCAGGAGGGGCGCGATCGCCACCTTCGGGATGGTCTGGAAAGCCAGAAGCAGCGGATAGATCGCGCGGTCGATCGCCGGCGACAGGCCGATGGTGACGCCAAGCCCCATGCCCAGGACGACCGCCATGGCGAAGCCGACGATCACCTCGACAAACGTGATCCAGAAGTGGGGAAGGATCAGGCCGGAGACGAGGTCCTCATAGATGCGCGCGGCCACCGTCGCGGGCGCGGGGATCACATAGGCGGGCACGTCGAACAAAGCGACGCTCGCCTGCCAGAGCGCAAGCGCGACGATGGTGCAGATGATCGCGGGAAGTCCGCGAGGGGTTGTGAACACAGGCCGCCAGGGCCGCAGTTCCTGCGTCGTGGCCGAGGCTTTCATGCGGGCTCTCCTCTGTGGTCGAGCAGGTCGCGCAGCCGCGAGACATATCCGCCAAACGCGTCGCTGTTCATCTGCTCGATGCGCCGCGGCCGCGGAATGTCGATGTCGACGATCTCGCGCACGGTCGAGGGGCGGCCCGACATGACGAAGACGCGGTCGGAAAGAAACGCGGCTTCGGCGATCGAATGGGTGACGAACACGACCGTCGCGCCCAGGTCGAGGCTGATGCGCTGAAGCTCGAGATTCATCTGCTCGCGCGTCATGGCGTCGAGCGCGCCGAAAGGTTCGTCCATCACCAGCAGCGAGGGCTCGAGAGACAGCGCCCTGGCGATCGAGACGCGCTGCTGCATCCCGCCCGAGAGTTCGTGCGGGAACTTCGTCTCGAAGCCGGCCAGGCCGACCAGCCTGATCATGGCACGCGCCCGACGCTCCTGCTCGGCCTTGGGCAGGCCCCGCACCTCGCCGGGCAGCATGACGTTGGACAGGACCGTTCGCCAGGGAAACAGCACCGCATCCTGAAACACGATGCCGCATCCCTCCTGCGGTCCGAAGACCGGCTCGCCCTTGAAGCGAATCTCGCCTTCTGACGGGCTGAGGAGGCCCGCCAGCATCATCATCAGCGTGCTCTTGCCGCAGCCCGACGGGCCGAGGATCGAGACGAACTCTCCCGCCCCGATCGCCGCGGACACCGAATCGACCGCGCGAACCGGACGCCCGTCGACGGCGCGATACACCTTCGCGACCCTGTTGAACTCGATCAGCCGCGTCGTTCCGGCCAGACGACGATCCTGGAGACGATCCGCCTCCGGGCCCCCGGGCATGGGGGCCCCGGCGTCGGGGGGAAGAGCGTGCGTGTTCATTTCCAGCCTCGCGCCTTGGCGCGGACGGCCTGCGCGTCGATCGGGCCGACGCGATCCATCAGCTCATTGGTGGCGAGCGCCTTCGCGGAGAGATCGGAGGTCAGCACACCTTCCTCCTTCATCACGGCGAGATAGTTCGTCAGCTTGTCGAGATCAAAGCGGCCGATCTGGTCGATGGGCGTCTCGTCCCCGAGATTCATCATGAACGAGAGCTCGGCCATGCCGGTCCTCAGCGCGTCGGCATCGGTGGCGCCCTGCCTGGAGGCCGGATTGGCCTTCCAGTAGATGCGAAGCGCGGCCTCGGGGTTTTCGCGCATGAAGATGCGCGCCTTCACCAGAGCGCGCAGGATGCCCACGGCGCGGTCCTTGACCCGGTCATAGGCGCTGTCGGCGACGAACAGCCCGTCGCTGCCGATGAAGCCGATCCGGGGGTGATGCAGATAGCGCAGCTTGACGCCCGCGCGCTCCAGGGCCGCGTAGCCGCCGTCCCACAAAGAGAGCGCCTGCACCTTGCCCGACTTCAGCGCCTGCAGCGCGCTGTCGCCGACGCCGACCGGGAGAAAGACCGACGGATCGGATTTCAGGCCGGCCGCGCGCAGCATCGAGCGCGCGACGATCAGCGAGCCGCTTCCCATGTTGGAGACGCCGATCGTCTTGCCGGCGAGATCGGCGACGCTGCGGGCCGGGCTGTCGACCGGAACCGCCATGAAGAAGATGTTGTGGTTCGAGTAATTGAAGATGAACTTACCGCGCATCCCCTGCGCGTAGCCATAGAGGTAGGGCTCGAAGGCGAACTGCCCGAGGTCCGCGCCGCCGCTCGCCGTGATCTGAGCGGCCTGCGGCGCGCCTTGCGCGTAACGCACCGCGACGTCGAGCCCCTCTTCAGCGAAGAAGCCGGCCTCCTGGGCAACGTAATAGTCGACATAGGCCGCGGCGGGCACGGGCGACCCGTTCTGGATGACCACCTTCTCGAACGCCTGCGCGAGGCCGGTGGATGCCAGCAGCGCGATCGCGGACGCGGCCTTCACAAGATGACGTCTCAGCATGTCTGGTTTCCTCCCGATTTCGGCTTTTTCTTTTCGGCGGCGAACCCGCTCTCAGCCCGCCTTTGTCAGGACGAAATCGCCCATATCGGCCGATTGCGTGACGCGCCAGTATTCAAGCAGCGAGAACGGCCATGTCTGCGACGCGCGGCCGGCGGCGTTTCGATACCAGCTGCTCACTGTCGCGACACCCCAAGATTTGGTTAGGTTTTCCGCATCGACCCGGCGGTTGAACGCCTCGAACGGCTCCATGCGGCAATCAATCGCTGAATAGCCTTTCGCGAGCATTTCGCCGATCGCCGAGGTTGCGTATTTCACCGCGCATTCGGCCGAGAAGATCGCGCTGCCATTGACCACGACGCCGGTGTTCGGCCCGCAGGACATGAACAGGTTGGGAAAGCCAGGGATGACGACGCCGAGATAGGCGCGGCAATCGCCCGCCCACCATTCATGCAGGTCGCGCCCCTCGCGCCCGATGACTTTCATCGGATGCAGATAGTCCGACGCCAGAAAGCCGGTGGCGAAGACAATGACGTCGACCTCATGACGCTCGCCGTCGGCGGTGACGATCGCGTCGCCCTCGATCCGCGCGAGAGGCTCAGTGATCAACTGCGCATGGGGACGCTTCAGCGCCGCTGTCCACACGCCGTTGTCGCGCAGCATCCGCTTGGCGCCCGGCGGATAGTTCGGCGTCAGCTTCTCGAGAAGGTCGGGCCTGTCCGTGAGCTGGGCCTCAAGATGCGCCATGCACTCCTGGCGCAGCCTCTCGTTCGCCCGGCCGACCGACACAGGATGTTTCCAGTCCTTCTCCACCTGCACGGACGGCAGCCGGCCCTCGGCGGCGATCCAGAACTGCCAGAAGCGGAACCAGCGGCCATAATAGGGGATATGGCGCAACAGCCACGCCATGCCCGGCTTGATGTCGTCATGATAGGTCGGCGTCGGCAGCATCCAGGGCGGGTTGCGCTGGAATACGCGCAGCGCGTCGACCTCGTCGACGATCGAGGGGACGATCTGATAGGCGCTGGCGCCCGCGCCGATCACGGCGACGCGCTTGCCCTTGACGTCAATGTCCGCAGGCCATTGCGCCGAATGGAACCAGCGGCCCTTGAAGCCGTCGAGCCCCTCGATCTCGGGAATCGAGGGCTGGCTGAGCTGCCCGACCGCCGAGATCACCGCGTTGAACCGGCGTTCGGACCTGGAGCCGTCCGCCTCGCGGATCGAGAGCCGCCAGACGGCGGCCGCCTCGTCCCAGGTCAGCCCCGTGACTTCGACGCCGAACCGGATGTGCGGGCGAAGATGGGCGAGCCGGGTGACCTCGGCGATATAGGACTGGATCTCCGATTGCCGCGAGAATTGCTGCGGCCAGTCCTGGCGCTGGGCGAAGGAAAGGCTGTAGGCGAAGTTCGGCGTGTCGAGCCGGCATCCGGGATAGCGGTTGGCCCACCACACGCCGCCCACGTCCTCGCTACGCTCGAAAACAGTGAAACTGACGCCGGACTGGGACAGGCGATGGGCCGCGGCGACGCCGGAAAGGCCCGCGCCGATCACGGCCACCGAGAAATCGCGGCCGGGCGCGAGGTCTTCCTTGCGCCAGTCAGGCGCGCCCATGTCGCGCGGCAGCCCGAGCTCCGAGCTCAGCAATGGCAGATAGTCGTCGCCCGCATCCTTGGTCATAAACCGCATGATGCGGTTCAGCCAGGCCGCGTCGGGCACCTCGGGAGAGGGCGAGCCCCGGTCGCGATAGGCGACGATGGCGCGCACGGCGAGCGAGCGCGCCTTCGCCTGCGCCTCGTCGGACATGCCGCCCTGACCTTTGATGGAGGCGCCCATGGGGGGCGTGGGCGGGCGCAGATCATCGGCGATCAAAGTCTCGTCCGCCGTGATCATCGCGAGCGCGGCGAGAAGCGCGGGGAGGTCCGCATCCTGCACGGCCTGCTCGATTTCCTCGCGGCTAGCCGTGATCGGCGAGACCTCGTCATATTTGCGTAATCCGCCCTGCGCCTCGCGCTCATCGGGCATCGCCCGCCATGCAGCAACCATTTCTCGCCGATCCTTGCGCTTCATCCACTCCGTAGCTCGCGCTGCGCCGACCCCGGGCGCGACGAGCCTTTTTCAAGGGCGCTGACGTCAGGACGTCTGCGCGGCGCGCGCAGCGAGCGACGTGCCCCCGGTCGACCAGTCCGTCTTCGCAACCTCTTCCAGCACTACCCACACTTTCGCGGGGTCACAGCCGGCGGCAGCGGCGTAGGCTGCTGTGACCTCCTTCAGGATTTTTTCTTTTGCAGCCGGGTCATATTGGGCGGCGTGGCTGATCCTGATCACTGGCATTGAACTTCCTCCGACCCCGCGCTTGTGCGGCGGGCTTTTCGCGGCGTCTGCGTTCTCTACGCGCTCTGGCGAGTCGGTTGGCGTAGACGACCCGACGACTTTCTGTAGCGGGATGTTCCATCATAAGCAACATAAAATTTCACATATAGGAACATTCTGAGTCGCTCGAGGGAAAACGCTCAGGCGGATGCGTTTCAGGCAGGTATTGTTTCTTTATAAGAAACTATGCATTGTTCCTATCGGAACGCCTTGGCATTGGAGATCAGGCCGTGAATGGGTCGCCGACCTTATCCTCCGTTGAGAGGGCGCTTGCGCTTCTTGAAGTGCTCGCGCGCGAAGGAAGCCTGAATCTCACCCAGCTCAGCGAGCGGCTGGAAGCGGGAAAGACGACGACCTTCCGGCTGGCGGCGACCCTGGTGGAACGCGGCTGGCTCATCAAGGGGCCTGACCTGCGCTACAGCCTTGGGCCCGCCGCTCTCGGCCTGGCCGGCGAGCGCGGGGGCAGGATCGACCTGAAGAAGCAGCTCCTGCCCATCATGATCGAGTTGCACGAGGAGAGCGAAGAGACGGTCCACCTCACGCGCCTCGAGGGGCGTTACATCGTCTATCTGCACCAGCTCCTCTCCCCCAAGCCTGTGGTGTCGCTGACCTCACTGGACACGCGCTCCCCCGCCCATTGCGTCTCGCCTGGGCTGGCGCAGCTTGCAGCCCTGCCCGATGCGCAGATCGATTGGGTGCTGAGCGCGCCGCTCGTTCGCTACACCAGCATCTCGCCCACCCATCCCGACGCCGTGAGAATGCAGATCGCGCGCGTTCGCAGCGCCGGCTACAGCATTAATCTCGGCTCGTTCCGAGAGGATGTGGGCGGTGTCGGTGTTGCCGTCCGGAACGCGCGCGGCGAGCCTGTCGCCGGCCTGTCGCTGTGCATCCCAGTCTTTCGCCTTTCCGCGCTTGACATTCCCAAGCTCGGCGAGCGCCTGATGCGGGCGGCGCAGGACGCCGAGATTGTCATGCGAGACGAGTTCGCGCGTCGTCCAGAATGCGCGTTCGAGGCGTGAGAGCGGCGCAGCACGCGCGGTCCGTCGCGCAGCCCCAGTTCGCGTCCGGCGTCAGCGCCATTGAGGCCGTTTAGGGATTTGCAGGACGGGAGGATTTCTGGGTCAACGCAGCCATTCAGGAGCGCAGATGAGACAAAAAGTCGCCGATCGCAGAGGCGGCGATCCACCAGATCACGGTGCTCTATGCCATCGAGACAACGGGTCGTGTCGTAGCGGTAATTGCCGCTTCCGATCCTCTATGAGAACATCGGCATCGCGGTGGCGAAGATCTTCGCAAGCCTCGAGAATCAGCCCGAGATACCCAAAGGCATAGGCCCAACGTCCTTCGCTGGCACCAACTCATCCTTGAAACATTTCCAGCGACGTGGATCGAACAGCGCCTTCAGCCAGGTGATGGTCGTGGTCACTGCCGCCCGCTCGCGAGCATCCGACCTGTAGGTCAGCCAGATGTCCCGATATTTGGTCACAGGCAGGTTCAAGGGAACCACCTTGTTGCCAAACGCGACGGAATAATTTGGCAGCGCTCCGATGCCGATGCCAGCTTCTATCGCCCGGATCGCCCCGCAACTCCCCAGGACCCTTGCTGCCACCTGCTCGTTGCGGAGCTCTCCCAAGACGTTGGCGACGTGCCCCTCCTCGACATGGCCGTCGAGTTGCTCGACGAAGCGGTGCCGTCTGAGTTCGGCGAGGTCGGCGGGGCACCCATATAGATCCAGATAGGCCTGTGAGGCGAATAGTTCGAAATGCATGCGGCCCAGTTTCCCCGCTACAAGCTCCGGCACGCTGGGTGGCGTCATCTGAATCCCGATATCGCTGTCGAATCTCAGGATGTCGGCGACGCCGTTGGCAATGCGAAAATCCAGGCCGATCGTGGGGTTTGCTTTGTGAAAGGCTGCTGCGTTCGGGACTAGCCAGTTTACGCCGAGGCCCTGCGTCACCGTGATCGACACGAAAGCGCGGTCTCCGCGGACTTCTGCCGCCAATTGATCAAGGCCGTATACCGGAGCGGCCATTTGATCGATCAGGGCCAATGCCCGTTGGCCAAAGAGAGTTGGAGAAACGCCCTCTGGCAACCGGTTGAGCAGCCTGGCACCAAGTTGTTGCTCCAATTCGCCGATGCGCCGGAACAAGGTCGCGGCCCCGACGCCCGCCCGCGCGGCAGCTCGCCGGATGCTGCGTTCTTGGGCGACCAGCGCGAACAGCCGCAGATCGTCCCAGCTCATTCGGTCGATTCGAGGTGATTTGCTGAAGGTGTCGCGAGCCATGACTTTGATCTGCCGGCGTACAAAGTGGAACGCCTTGCGCCTATAATGGAACGCAAACGTTAATCGACCTTATGGCACCCGACCTGCGTAATCGCGAGCGACTAGGGCGGTGCCGCCGAGTAGGGGCGGCCACTGAGCCATGAAGGTGGGGCGATGTCATGCATTTTAAAAGAACCTGGCATCCGTACCCTACGAGCCGCACGGCTCGCGCCACGCCTATCGACGTCCCTGGCTGGTTAAACTGGGGTCAGAAGCAGCTGAGCGACGCGCTTGCAATGGCGGCGGCTCGGGAGGCGGGGCGTGCTGCCCAGGTCGGAGCCCTGGAGGAGGCGTTGCGTTCATGCGACGCCGATCACGAACTGCTCCGGGAGACCGGCCTCCTCAACCCCGATGGAACCCCAGTGCTCCGTTGGCATGCGAGGTTCGACGACGGGCACGACGCGATCGCGATCCGGCATGGGATCGAGCCAATGCGAAACCCGGCGTGTCGAGAGGGGAATTTTGTAGCCGGCGTCGGGTCGGAGCCGCGACGCGGACGCTGGCGCTCACCAAAGCGCTCGATCTGGTTCGATTTCGTCAGGCGACGGGTTCCTCCCTCGAGCGATTAGTCCTCGCCCTGCTCTTGAAACACCGTCGCCAGACCATTCCGCGCTGTAGCCCGGCCTCTCGGGAGAGGGAACAGCGCGGCTCTACCGGCGCGCTCGCGGGCCGCCGTCTCCTCCCCCTATCCGAGAGTTGTCCAAACCATGCACAAGCCAACCCTATCCGGCGGTTCGAATGCTGGCTCCGCTATGTCTGTTTCCAACCCAGCTTCGCCTCCTCCTGATGTGGCCGGTCCGGCCTTCCTGGTTCCCCAACCTTATCGTGCCCTGAAAGGAGCGAAGCTGCGGATGCGTGAATTTCTCTTCGGGCCGGCCTATCAGCGGCATCAGGTCACGCTCACGATCGCCGCGGGTGGCACGGGCAAGACGTCGCTATGCATCGCCGAGGCCGTGGCGATGGCCTCTGGCGCGGCATTCATCGAGAAGTGTGCACGGCGGTGAGAAAACCATCCAGTGGAGCGCCTGCGTTTGTGCCGGCGCGGGCGGCGTAAAAGTCGGCCATTGGATAGGCTGACCCCTTTCGGG
>NZ_JBHSLU010000071.1:0-27462 GCF_042655245.1 Allobosea massiliensis
TCCCATCGTCAGCCTGCCAGCCGTGGCCGCCTGACCAGCCCGACCAAAGCCGGCACGCGGTGGCTCTGCGAAGCTACACCACCAGCAGGGACACGACCCAACGCCTCCCTTGCTAGGTATGTGCAAACCCTAGCCTGAACTCGAGAGCACGGAACCGCATCGGCTTGTTGCTGAATGCCTATTCTGTGAGCTCTTGAGATGTTCGAGAATACTGACCGGATCGAATTGGCCGTTGAGAGCCTTGGCTATCATGGCCATGGCTAGAAAAACCCCATTCAGACAAGCGGACGTGAAGCGGGCTGTCGCGGGTGTACTCGCGGCCGGCGTGGCAATCGGCCAGGTGAAGATTACGGAAGACGGGGACATCATCATCTCTCCGCCCGCCGCTGACGTTATAGCCAACGCTCAAGCGGCTAGTCCTCTTGATCAGTGGAGGCAGCGCCGTGCGCGTGAAGTTGAAGGGCGTTAACACCGTCCGGAAGCGCCTCGCAGACGGGAGCTTCCGGACTTACCACTACCACCGTGCCACTGGAGAGAAACTCGAGGGAAAGCCCGGAACGGCCCAGTTTCTGGCCTCTTACACACAGGCGCAGCAGGCCACGATCCAACGCGCGAAGGGTACGTTCAACGACCTCGTCCGCGCCTATACGGGGTCGGTAGAGTTTGCCGAACTCGCGGCGTCAACCCAGGCGGAATACAAGCGGATGCTGACGAAGGCGGAGCCGCGGTTCGGCTTCATGCCGGTCAAGGCTCTCGACGATCAGCGTGTTAAAGAGGACCTTCTGGAATGGCGCGACGAGATCGTCCGCGCCTCTGGCAAACGTGAGGGCGACAACCGTCTGACGACAATATCCGCGATGCTCAGCTGGGCAGTCGACCGCGGGAAGCTTAAGGCTAATCACATCCTCGGTTTCAAGCGGCTTTATTCCTCCGACCGATCAGACATCCTTTGGCTTGAGGCCCATATCCGCGCCTTCATGACGGTGGCGCCCCTGGAAATGCAGCGCGCCTTAATCCTAGCGCTTCATACCGGGCAGCGCTTGAGCGACCTCCTGAGGGCGGCCTGGACCAACTACGACGGCAAGGTCCTTCGTATCCGCCAATCGAAAGGGAACGTGCTTGTGGCCATCCCTTGTACGCGGGCTCTGAGGACGATGCTCGACGGCATGCCGCGCGATGCAACGGTCATTCTCACGTCTGTCACCAAGAAAGCATGGAAGAAGCGTCACTTCTCGGACCAGTGGAAGGAGGCGAGCGATGCCGCCGGCCTTCTAGACCTGCACTTCCACGACCTGCGCGGCACCGCCATCACCATGCTTGCCGAGTCCGGTTGTACGGTCCCAGAGATCGCCTCCATCACCGGCCACTCCCTCAAGACCGTAACGACGATCATGGAGAAGTATCTGAGCCGAACGGCCGCGCTTGCGGAAGCTGCAATGGAGAAATTTGAGAACGCTTCGGCAACGGATTTTGCAAACCGTTTGCAAACCGGGTCCATCAGCGGACCCAAGGTCTAAACTAAGTGCATGAAAAGAATGGCGCGCCCGAAAGGATTCGAACCTCTGACCCTCAGATTCGTAGTCTGATGCTCTATCCAGCTGAGCTACGGGCGCGTATCGGGCAGCGGCGTGGCGCCGTCGTTCCGATGGGGGCGAAATAGCCGCTCTCCCTGCGCTTGGCAACCCTCAATGTCGCGGCGCGGCAAAAGTTTTGCCGGGGCCGGGCCGCTGGCGGGTCCCTCAGCCGCCCGCCCGCAGCAGCGGCGCGGCGGCCGCGATCCGGCGCGCCTGCGCCTTGCGCCGCTCCTTCGGCAGCTTCTCGGCGATGCCGTAGAGCTGCTCGCGCCGATCCATCTCATGCCAGACATCCGCGGGGGCGATGCCCATTTCGCTCCACAGCACGACCAGATTGTAGAGCAGGTCGGCGCTTTCCTGGATCGTCCGATGGCGCTCGCCCTGCACCGCTTCGAGCCCGACCTCGAAGGCCTCCTCGGCCAGCTTCTTGGCCATCTTCGGTAGGCCCTCGCCGGCGAGCCGGGCCGTCCGCGACAGGGCGGGGTCGGCGTGGCGCGCCGCGAGGACGGCGGCATGGAGACGCTGGATCGAATCGGCCATCGCGGCAGAATCCCTGCCGCGGATGAGGGTTTGATGACAGCGGCCCAGGCAGGGCTGCGGCGCTCAGTCGGCGATGACCTGCAGCCGGTGCAGCCGCGCATAGGCGCCGTCGCGGGCGAGCAGCACGTCATGGCTGCCGGTCTCGACGATTCTGCCCTCTTCCATGACGACGATCAGATCCGCCTCGCGCACCGTCGACAGGCGATGGGCGATGACCAGCGTGGTGCGGTTCTTCATCAGCCGGGCCAGCGCCTGCTGGACGAGACGCTCCGATTCCGCGTCGAGCGCGCTCGTCGCCTCGTCGAGAAGCAGGATCGGCGCATCCTTCAGGATCGCACGGGCGATGGCAATTCGCTGGCGCTCGCCGCCGGAGAGCTTCTGGCCGCGCTCGCCGACGGACGAATCGTAGCCGTCCGGCATCGCCATGATGAAATCATGCGCGGCGGCCGCCTTCGCGGCGGCGACAATCTCCTCGTCGCTGGCGCCGGGCCGTCCGAAGGCGATGTTGGCGCGCACCGTGTCGTCGAAGAGCACGACATCCTGGCTGACGACGCCGATCTGGGCTCGCAGCGAGGCCAGCGTCAGCCCGCGCAGATCCTGTCCGTCGATCTCGATGCGACCCTCGGTCGGGTCGTAGAGCCGCGGCACCAGCGCGAGCAGCGTGGATTTGCCAGAGCCCGAGCGCCCCACCAGCGCGGTCGTCCTGCCGCCCTCGGCGACGAGGTCGATGCCCTCCAGCGCGCGCTGGTCGTCGCGGTAGCGGAAGCGCAGATTCTGGAAGGCAACCTCGCCGGCGCCGACCCGCAGCGGCTGGCCATCCGGCGGATCGACGATCTGCGGCTTCTCGTCGAGCAGCGCGTAATAGCGCTTCAGCGAGGCCCCGGCCTCCTGGACGATGGCGTTGAGATTGCCGAGCGAGCGCATCGGCTGCGCCGCCAGCAGCAGCGCCGAGACATAGCCGGTGAAGTCGCCCACGGTAGAGCCGCCGCTGGTGATGCGCACGCCGATCGCCGCCAGCACGCCCGCGACCGCCATGCCGCCGCCGACCTCGAGCAGCGGATCGAGCCGGCCGCGCGCATTCGCCGCCTTCATCTTGAGCGAGCGGATCGTCTCGAAGGCCGCCGCCGCCCGCCGCTCGAGATAGGGCTCGAGCGTGTCGGTCTTGGCGGCGCGCGCACCCTGCAGGCTCTCGGTGACGAGGCTCGCCATCAGGCCCGTCTGCTCCTGCTGCGAGGTCGCCATGCGGCGCAGCTTCCGGCCGATCTTGCCGATCGGATGCGCCACGATCGGCGCCACCAGCATGACGATGAGCGTCATCTGCCAGTCGATCCAGAACATTGCTCCGACGAGGGCGAGCGCGGTCAGCACGTCGCGCACGGCGATGTTGATCAGCCTTGTCAGCGCCTCCTTGACGAAGGTGAAGTCGGTGGTGAAGCGCTGGGTCAGCGAGGCCGGATTCTCGCGCTGCAACTGCGCGAGATCGGCCCGGATCAGATGGGTGTAGAGCGCCGTCTGCATGTCGGCCTCGATCCGGCTGACGACGCTGTTGGTCATCACCGTCTGGGCCAGCAGCGAAAATCCCTTCACCGCCGTGACGATGACGACGACGACGGCGACCGCGTTGACGACGCCGATCTCGAAGCCGATCGATTTCGAGACCAGCCGCTCCATCCGCCGGACGAAACCCGTCGATTCCGCCGTTAGCGGATCGGCGAAGGCATCGAAGGCCGCCTTGATCAGCAGCGGGTAGAAGCTCGTCGTCGCCGCGATCACCACGACGAGGCCGAGGATCATTGCCATCTGCGGCAGATAGGCCCGGACCTGCTCGCGCCAGACGCGGAGCAGCAGCGCAAAGGTGTCGTCGGTGACGCGGCCGATCTTCATGGCGCGCGACCTATCACGGCGGCGCAGTGAGCGCTACGGGAGGCCGGGTCTTGCTCCGGACAAGAAGCTGGCGTCCCATGCGGGCGACCGATTCAGGAAAGCGCGAGCGCCCATGCCCCTCCCCCCGCCGGCCCAGCCCGGCCAGAGTTTCGTCGAGATCGACACGCCGGCCCTGATCCTCGACCTCGACGCCTTCGAGCGCAATCTCGTCACCATGGCGGCCTATACGCAGGGACATGGCGTCCGGCTGCGGCCCCACGCCAAGACCCATAAGAGCCCCGAGATTGCGCTGCGCCAGATCGCCCATGGCGCGGTCGGCCAGTGCGTCCAGAAGGTCTCCGAGGCGGAGATCCTGGTCGAGGGCGGTGTGACCGACGTGCTCGTCAGCAACGAGGTCGCGGGCGCGGCCAAGCTCGACCGGCTGGCGAAGCTCGCCCGCCAGGCCAGGATCGGACTCTGCGTCGATCATCTCGACGGCATCCGCGAGGCGGCCGAGGCCGCCGCCCGCCACGATGTCGTGCTCGACGTGCTCGTCGAGATCGATGTCGGCGGCCGCCGCTGCGGCGTCGCGCCCGGCGAGACGGCGGTCCGGCTGGCGGAAGCGGTGGCGCGCAGCAATACCCTGCGCTTCGGCGGCCTGCAGGCCTATCACGGCACCGCCCAGCACATGCGCTCGATCGACGAGCGCCGCGAGGCGATCGAGCGCGCCGCGCTGGGCACCCGCAACACGGTGGAGCGGCTGCACCAGGCAGGCCTCGCCTGCGCCGTGGTCGGCGGGGCCGGTACCGGCACCTTCGAGATCGAGAGCCAGTCCGGCATCTGGAACGAGATCCAGGCCGGCTCCTACATCTTCATGGACGCCGATTACGCGCGCAACCGCCAGGCCGACGGCACGCCCTTCCGCACCTTCGAGCACGCGCTCTTCATCCTGACGGCCGTGATGAGCAAGCCGGTGCCGGACCGCGCGGTCGTCGATGCCGGGCACAAGACCGCTTCGGTCGATTCCGGCATGCCGATGCCGTTCCGGCGCGAGGGCGTGATCTACACAAAGCCTTCCGACGAGCATGGCGTGCTGACGGGCGACCCGATCGCGCTGCCGCATCGCGGCGACCGGCTGCTGCTGATCCCGGGTCATTGCGACCCCACCGTGAACCTGCACGACTGGTATGTCGGTGTGCGCGGGCTCCACACGCCGGACGCCCATGTCGAGTCGCTCTGGCCGATCGCGGCGCGCGGCGCCCTGACCTGACGCAGGCGCTGACGAAACGCGACCTCAGCGATTGAGCCTCACGGCTCCGCTCTGCGAGAGGTCGTAGCCGCCGAGTTCGCGCGCCCGCGCCGCCATCGCCGGCCCGCGCATCCAGGCCAGCAGCCTCTGCGTCGCCGGCTCGAAATAGCTGCGCCGGCGCATCGCCAGGTCGACATGCTCCCAGACCAGCGGGAGGAATTCGAGACCGAAAGCACCGGCGATGGCGCGTGAGGCGATGCCGCAATCGGCGCGCCCGGTCCGGATCGCGAGCGCGAGATCCTGCCCCGTGGCGCAGATGCCTTCGGCGAGGGTCAGCGACGGGGCCGGTACCCCCTCCCGCGCGATCAGGCTCTCGAGCAAAAGCTGCGCGCCCGCCCCCTTCTGGCGGCGGGCGAAGCGGGCCCGTCGCTCGACGGCCGAAACGAGGCCGGACAGCCCGAGCGGGTTGCCCGGCGCAACCAGCAGACCCTGCTCGCGCCGCGCGAAACCGATCACAACGGCGTCATGGAGCCCCGGCTCCGCCCGAACGGCCGCGGGATTGGCGCCGTCATCGTCCGGCGTCGCATGGAGATGGATCGCGGCGATAGAGACCTCGCCCCGCACCAGCCGGTCGAGCCCTGCCTGCGAGCCCTCCGCCAGCAGCGCCAGCCCGCAGTGCGAGTCGCGCACGGCCACCTCCAGCAGCGAATCCTGGCTGCCGCCGATGATTGGCGGCGGCTCGGCCAGCCGCAGCCCGTCCGGCCGGGCCAGCCCGGCCTCGAGCCAGCGGTCGAGCGCCGCGCGCGGGAACAGCCACTTCCCGCTGACCTTGGTGCAGGGCACGCCGCCGCTGGCGACCAGCTCATAGAGCTTGCGCTCCCCCAGCCGCAGATAGCCGGCCGCCTCCTCCGTCGTCAGATAAGCCTGTTCCTGCATAGACATGCACTGACCTGCATTTCCTCCTGAATTGGCATTTGGTCGCATTGAAAGCTACCAAAGACAAGTCTTTGCAGATGTCCGGAACCAACAAGGAGCGGCATTGGACTTCTCGGCGATCTTCTCGGCGGCCTTCGCCCTCGTGATCGGGCTCGATCCCGCCTTTCTGGCGATCGTGGGGCTGTCGCTGCGCGTGACGCTGACCGCCGTGCTGATCGCAGCCCTCATCGGACTGCCGCTCGGTGCCGCATTGGCTCTGGCGCGCTTTCCCGGCCGCGCTGCCGTGATCGTCCTGCTCAACGCCCTGATGGGGCTGCCACCGGTCGTCGCCGGGCTGATCGTCTTCCTGATGCTGTCGCGCTCCGGGCCGCTCGGGCCGCTGGGTCTCCTCTTCACGCCGACGGCGATGATCATCGCGCAGGTCCTGCTCGTCCTGCCGATCGTGATCGCCCTCACGCGCCAGACGGTCGAGGATCTCTGGGGCGAGTATCGCGACCATCTCCGCTCGGTCGGGCTCGAAGGCCTGCGCGCCATCCCGACCCTGCTGTTCGACGGCCGTTTCGCGCTCGCCACCGCCCTGCTCGCCGGGTTCGGCCGCGCCAGCGCCGAGGTCGGCGCCGTGCTGATCGTCGGCGGCAACATCGCCGGCTACACCCGCACCATGACGACGACGATCACGCTGGAGACTTCCAAGGGCGACCTGCCGCTGGCGCTCGGCCTCGGCCTCGTCCTGATCGCGCTCACGCTCGCGATCAACGCCGTCGCCTTCGGCGCCAGCCGCATCGGCGCGCGCTATGCGGGATGAGCGCCATGCGTGACCGCAGCTCGATCCTGCCGCTCGACGTTCGCTCCGTCGTCTTCCATGGCGATGGGCGTCGCCTCGTCGACGGGGTCAGCTTTCGGCTGCCGGCCGGCGGGCTGACCGTGCTGCTCGGCCCCAACGGCGCCGGCAAGTCCCTGACGCTGCGCCTCTGCCACGGCCTGCTCACCCCGAGCGAGGGCCAGATCGCCTGGGCACCCGGCGCCGATGGCGGCACCCGCAGGCACGCCATGGTCTTCCAGAAGCCGATCATGCTGCGTCGCTCGGTCGAGGCCAATGTGCTGCACGCGCTGGCGGCGGCGGGTGTCGCCGGCCCCGAGCGCCGCGAGCGCTGCCGCACCGCGCTCGAACGCTTCGGCCTCGCCGACCGGGCCGATCAGGCAGCGCGGCTGCTCTCCGGCGGCGAACAGCAGCGCCTCGCCATCGCCCGGGCCTGGGCCCTGCGCCCGGAACTGCTCTTCCTGGACGAGCCGACCTCGCAGCTCGACCCTGCCGCCACCCGCCAGATCGAAACGCTGCTTACCGGCCTCGTGGCGGAGGGCATCACCGTGATGATGTCGACCCATGATCTCGGCCAGGCGCGGCGGCTCGCCTCGCGCGTGCTCTTCCTGCATCGCGGCCGTCTGGTCGAGGACGCCTGCGCCACCGATTTCTTCGCCGCCCCCGCCACATCCGAGGCGCGGGCCTTTCTGGCCGGCGACCTGATCTGGTGACGACCCCAATCCGAAAACCAACCGAGGAGACGACCATGACGATGACCCGACGCCTGCTTCTGGCCACTGGTTTCAGCGCCGCGCTGACCGGCCTTGCGCTGGCCCAGACCACGACCGCCACGCCGCCAGCGGCTTCCGCCCCGGCCGCGGCGGGGACACGCTTCATCACGGTCTCCTCGACCACCTCGACCCAGGATTCCGGGCTGTTCGGCCACATCCTGCCGCTGTTCAAGGCGAAGACCGGCATCGAGGTCCGGGTCGTCTCGCAGGGCACGGGCCAGGCGCTCGACACCGGCCGGCGCGGCGATGCCGATGTCGTCTTCGTCCATGCCAGGGCGCAGGAGGAGAAATTCGTCGCCGACGGCTTCGGCCTCGAGCGCAAGCCCGTGATGTATAACGACTTCGTCCTGATCGGCCCGAAGGCGGACCCGGCCGGCATCGCCGGGACCAAGGACATCGCCGCCGCGTTGGTGAAGATCGCCGAGAAGGGCGCGCCCTTCGTCTCGCGCGGCGACAAGTCCGGCACGCATTCCGCCGAACTCGCGCTTTGGAAGGTCGCGGGCGTCGATCTCGAAGCCAAGAAGGGCGCCTGGTATCGCGAGATCGGCCAAGGCATGGGGGCCGCCCTCAACACCGCCGGCGGCATGGGCGCCTATGTGCTGGCCGACCGCGGCACCTGGATCTCCTTCAAGAACCGCGGCGACCTCGGCATCGCGGTCGAGGGCGATCGCCGCCTGTTCAACCAGTACGGCGTGATCGCGGTGAACCCCGCCAAGCACCCCCATGTGAAGATCAATGACGGGCAGGCCTTCGTGAACTGGCTGGTCGGCCCCGAGGGTCAGAAGGCGATCGCCGACTACAAGATCGAGGGGCAGCAGCTCTTCTTCCCGAACGCGACGCAGGCGGGCGCGTGACCCCATGCGCGGCTCGTTCATCGCAGGCCTCGTGCTGATGGCCGGTCTCGCGACGTCGCCTGTTCGCGCGCAGGAGCCGGTTCTCCTGCATGCGGCGGGCAGCCTGCGGGCCGCGCTCACGGAGGTGACGCAGGCCTTCACCGCGCAGAGCGGGCTTCCCGTGAAGCCGGCCTTCGGCGCTTCGGGCCTGCTGCGCGAGCGCATCGCCAAGGGCGAGGCGGCGGAGGTCTTCGCCTCCGCCGATCTCGGCAACCCCCGCACTCTGGCGAAGGAGGGGCGCAGCGGCCCGGTTGTGCTCTTCGCCCGCAACGAACTCTGCGCCTTCGTCCGTCCCGGCGTCGCCGCGACGCCGGAGACGCTGCTGGAGCGCATGCTGGACACGGGCCTCAAGCTCGGCACCTCGACGCCGCGCGCCGACCCCTCCGGCGACTATGCCTTCCAGGTCTTCGCGCGGGCCGAGGCGGTGAAACCCGGCTCCCGGGCGGCGCTGGAGGCCAAGGCGCTGCAGCTGACCGGCGGGCCCGGCAGCGCCCCGGCGCCGGACGGCCTCAACGTCTACGGTCACAACCTCGCCAGCGGCGCGGCCGACATCTTCCTCGCCTATTGCACCAATGCGGCGCCGATCGCGAAGGAGCAGCCGGGGATCCGCATGGTGAAGCTCCCGCCGGAGCTCGCGGTCGGGGCGGATTACGGCCTGACCCTGATGAACGGGGCCTCGCCAAATGCGGGACGCCTCGCCATGTTCATCCTCGCGCAGGAGGGGCAGGCGATCCTGGCCCGGCACGGCTTCACCGCGCCGACGCTCCCGCGCGAAGGCGGTTGACCGGAGACCCCCATGGACTGGCAGGCGACGCGACCGGGCGAGACCAGCGCAAACCTGCCCGACCGGCAGGATGCGCATCTCGTTTTCATCGGCCGCCTGCGAACGCCCTTCGCGACCCGCGACCAGTGCCCGCGCCAGGGCGACGCCGAAGCCGGCCCGGTTTGCCGCGCCGAGATCGACGAACCCTGGCGCGCCGCGCTCGCCGGGATCGAAGACTTCGCCTGGCTCGACCTGCTCTACTGGATGCATCAGGCCCGGCGCGACCTCGTCACCCAGACGCCGCGCGGCGGCGCACCTCTTGGCACCTTCGCGCTGCGCTCGCCCGTTCGGCCCAATCCGATCGCGCTTTCGCGGGTGCGGCTGCTCGGCGTCGAGGACGGCGCGCTGCTGGTGCGCGGGCTCGACTGCCTCGACGGCACGCCGCTGCTCGACATCAAGCCGCATCGCTGCCGGCACAGCCCGCCAACGGAGCCCGGCCATGCCCCGTCCTGACCGCCGCGCCCTGCTGACCGGCCTCGCCGCCCTCGCGGCGTGGCCCCGCGCAGCTCAGGCGGCGAGCGTGCGCGACGGTGCGGGCCGCGACGTCGCCGTGCCCGCCACGGTCACGCGTGTCTTTCCCGCCGGGCCGCCCGCCGCGATCCAGCTCTACACGCTCGCGCCCGATCTGCTGCTGGGCTGGCCCCGCGCCAACCGCCCCGAGGAGCGGGAATTCCTGCTGCCCGGCATCGGCGACCGGCCCGAGATCGGCCGCATCACCGGGCGCGGCAACAGCGCCAATCTCGAAGCCGTGCTCCAGCTCAAGCCCGATTTGATCGTCGATGCCGGCTCCACGGGGCGCACCTATGTCGAACTCGCCGAGCGGGTGCAGGGCCAGACCGGCATCCCCTATGCGCTGCTCGACGGGCGTTTCAGCGCGATTCCCGAGAGCTATCGCATCCTCGGCCGGCTGACCGGCCGCAGCGAACGCGCCGAGACGCTCGCAACCTGGTGCGAGACGGCAATGACGACGATCCGCGGCCGCATCGCCGGCATTCCTGCGGACCAGCGTCCCTCCGTCTACTACGCCCGTGGGCCGCGCGGCCTCGAGACGGGGCTGGGCGGCTCGATCAATGTCGAGACGCTCTCCTTCCTCGGCGCCCGCAACGTCGCCGACCAGCCGGGCAGCGGGCTGGCGCAGGTCTCGCTCGAACAGATCCTGGCCTGGGATCCGGAGGTGATCGTCACCATCGACCTCGCCTTCTCGGAAAGTGTGCGCCGCGATCCTGCCTGGGCCGGTGTCCGGGCGGTGAAGGCCGGCCGCGTCCATCTCTCGCCCAAGATCCCCTTCGGCTGGGTCGATTTCCCGCCCTCGGTCAACCGCATGGTCGGGCTCTGGTGGCTGGCGAAGCTGCTCTATCCGCAAGCTTTCCCGGAAGACATCCGGGCCATCGCGCGCGACTTCCACACGCTGTTCTATCAGGTCACGCCGAGCGAGCCGCAGCTCGACCGCATCCTCGCGGGGCGGGGGTGAGCGCCATGACACCGTCAGGGCGGCCCTGACCCGATGCGCCCCTCGCTCCTGCGCGGCAACGCCATCGCGCTCACCCTGCTCGGCCTCGCCATCCTGCTCGCCTTCGGGGTCGGGCGCTTCCCGGTCGCTCCCGGCGATCTCGCGCGCATCCTCTGGGCGGGCCTGAGCAGCCAGCCTTCCGGCCTGTCGCCGCAGGTCGAGACGGTGATCTGGAACATCCGCGGCCCGCGCGTGCTGGCCGCGCTGCTCTGCGGCGCCGCGCTGGCGGTGGCGGGCACCGCCTTCCAGGGCCTGTTCCGCAACCCGCTGGTCTCGCCGGACATCCTCGGCGCCTCCTCGGGGGCTGCACTGGGAGCGGTCCTCGGCATCTATCTCTCGCTCGGGCTCTTCGCGATCCAGCTCGCCGCCTTCGCCGGTGGGCTGCTGGCGGTGGGGGCCGTTTATGCGGTCGGCTCGACGATCCGGCGCGGCGACCCGGTCCTCGTCCTCGTCCTGACCGGGGTCGTCATCGGCTCGCTTCTCGGCGCCGGCATCGGGCTGATCAAATACTGGGCCGACCCCTACAACCAGCTGCCGGCCATGACCTTCTGGCTGCTCGGCAGCCTCGCTGGCACGGACCGCAGCGATCTCGTGCCGCTGCTCGGCCCGGTCCTGGCGGGCTCGGCGGTGCTGATCGCGTTGCGCTGGCGCATGAACGCGATGTCGCTGCCGGAGGAGGAGGCGCGCGCGCTCGGCCTGCGCACGGGGCCCTTGCGCCTCGCCATCGTCGCCGCCGCGACGCTGGTCACGGCAGCGAGCGTCGCAGCCGCCGGCATCATCGGCTGGGTCGGGCTCGTCGTGCCCCACCTCGCCCGCTTCCTCGTCGGCCCGGACTTCAGCCGTCTGCTGCCGACGGCGGCCGTGCTCGGCGGCGGCTATCTGCTCGTCATCGACACGTTGGCGCGCACGGCCGGCCCGGTCGAGACGCCGCTCGGCATCCTCACCGCCGTGATCGGCACGCCTTTCTTCATCTGGCTGCTCGCCTCGGCCCGCGGAGGCTGGTCGTGAGCCTCGCCGCCTTCGATCTGGTCTACGGCTATCACGAGCGCATCATCGGCCGCGACATCGCCTTGTCGCTTGCCCGCGGCGAGGTTCTGGCCCTGCTCGGCCCCAATGGCAGCGGCAAGACCACGCTGCTGAAGACCCTGCTCGGGCTGCTGCCGGCCCGCGGCGGGACGCTGCTGCTGGACGACCGCCCCCTCGCCGCGCTCTCGCCGCCGGAACGGGCGCGGGCGCTCGGTTATGTCCCGCAGGCCCATGCCGGCACCTTCGCCTTCACCATCGAGACCGTGGTGCTGATGGGCCGCAGCGCCCATGCCGGGCTCTTCGCGGCGCCCTCGCCCCGCGACCATGCGGTCACTGCGGCCATGCTGGAGCGCCTCGGCATCGCCCGGCTGGCGCAGCGGCCCTATACGGAGATTTCCGGCGGCGAGCGCCAGCTCGTGCTCATCGCCCGTGCGCTCGCGCAAGAGCCGGCCTATGTCGTGCTCGACGAACCGACCGCCAGCCTCGATTTCGGCAATCAGGGCCGGGTGATGCAGGAGATCCGCCGGCTGGCGGCGGAAGGGCTCGGCGTGCTGTTCACGACGCATGATCCCAACCAGGCGCTGCGCCATGCCGACCGCGTCATGATGATCCGCGACGGACAGGCCATCGCCAGCGGGGCAGCTGCGGATCTGCTCACGCCCGAGCGGCTGGAACAGCTGTACGGCGTGCCGATCGAAACGGTACAGGACGGAGACGGCCGCATCGCCTTCCTGCCCGGCTGAGAGGCCCTACCGGCAGAAATCGGCGCAGCCCGATTCCCAGAACGGGGCATCGCGGCGCAGCTCCGGCATCGAGGGGCGCGGCTTGGCGCCGGGCAGATCGGCCGGCGTCGGCGCCACCAGCTCCCACCAGCGATGAGCGCATTGCGAGCGGAAGGCCATCTGCTCCGAAATCGAGCTGTCCTGCTTCGCCAGCGCCGCATCGAGCGCCGCGCAAGCCTCGCGCAGCCGCGCATCATGCGTGTCCGAGGGCGCGTTGGCATAGTCGTGGAAGGCGGCGGTGAAGGCCTCCATCTCCTGCGCCAGCTGCGGCCAGTCGTGCCGGTCGAGATTCCAGGCGTCCATCCATTCGCGCACCACGGTCTCGACGGCGTCCGCCTTGGGCCTGTCCTTCACCTTGCGCGCCGTCGTCAGCATGTGGCGCATCAACTCGGCCCGCGCGTGGAGATGGCGGGCGGCCAGCGCTGCCTCGCGCATCGCGGCGATGGCGGCCTCCGCCTCGGCGCGCAATTCCTCGACCAGATGGGGCATCTCGGTTCTCTCAGGGCAAAGTGGCCAGGCGTTCGATCATCCGCTCGAACAGCGTCGTCGCCTCGACGGTCGCGACGACATGGGCATTGGTTTCGCGCTTCAGCCGGCCGTTCCAGTCGATCGTCGTGCGGCCGCGCAGGGAGCCTGCGCCGGTCTCGATCTCGACGAAACAATCGCGCCCCGCGAACAGCTCCGGCCAGAGCAGGAAGGCGATGACGCAGGGGTCGTGCATCGGATGCCCGGCCGTGCCGAGCCCGCCCGGGCGCGGGCGAGTCAGCATGCCGTGGATCGCCCTGCCTGTTGCCGTGCCGAGCGCGCCGATCCGCGCGACCTGCTCATGGCTGGCGATCGCCTGCAGCGTGACGCCGAGCCCCATCATCACGATCGGCCGGCCGCAACCGAAGACGATCGCAGCGGCGTGAGGATCCACATGAACGTTGAACTCGGCCGCCGGCGTCATGTTGCCGAGCCCCAACGCCCCGCCCATCAGCACGATACGCTTCACCTTGGGCAGGATGTCCGGCGCCAGCCGGACCGCGAGCGCCAGATTGGTCAGCGGCCCGAGCGGGCAGAGCGTGATGCCGTCTGCGGGCGCGGCGCGGCAGAGCGCGATGATCGCCTCGACGGCGTGACCGGGGCTGGCTTCGCGCGCCGGCGGAGGCAGGTCGGCCCCGGCGAGCCCATCCGGCCCGCAGACGAATTCCGCCGTCTCCAGAGGGAACAGCAGCGGCCCCTCAGTGCCGGCATGGACGGGGACGGCCGCCGCCTCCGCCCCGGCGAGATCGCGGATGCGCAGGGCGTTGGCGGTGGTCTGCGCCACCGGGACATTGCCGGCGACCGTGGTGATGGCGCGCAGATCGAGCCGGTCGCGCGACGCGAAGGCGAGCAGCAGCGCGACGGCGTCGTCCTGGCCGGGGTCCGTGTCGATGAGGACGGCTTCGCGCATCGGCTCACGCCGCCTTCGCGTTGCCGGCCATGATCAGATGGGCGATGTCGTCAGCCTTGAGATCGCCGATGGGTTGGTCGACATATTTGCGGCCCGCGCCCATGATCACCACCCGGTCGGCGAGTGCCACCACGTCGCGCATGTTGTGGCTGATCAGGATGACGGTGCGCCCGTCGGCCTTGAGCTTGCGGATCAGGTCGAGCACCAGCGCGCTTTCCTTGACGCCGAGCGCCGCCGTCGGCTCGTCCATGATGATGATCTCGGCATTCCAGCGCAGGGCGCGCGAGATCGCGACCGCCTGGCGCTGGCCGCCGGAGAGCCGCTCCACGGGGCGGGTCATGTCCGTCACCGCCGCCGACAGCTGCGAGAGATAGCGCTGCGATTCGGCGATCATGCGCTTCTTGTCGAGCACGCGCAGGAAGGGCAGCAGCAGGGGCCGGGTCAGCTCCGAGCCCATGAACACGTTCTGGGCGATGGAGAGCCGCGGCGCGAGCGCCAGATCCTGGTAGATCGTGGCGACGCCATGCTCCAGCGCGTCATGCGGCGAGCCGAAGGCCACCGGCTGGCCGCGCATGCTGATCGACCCCGAACTCGGCTCTTCGGCGCCCGAAATCACCTTGATCAGGCTCGACTTGCCGGCGCCGTTATCGCCGCAGATCGCGACGACCTCGCCGGGAAAGATATCGAGATCGACCTCGCGCACGGCGACGACCGGGCCGTAGGCTTTGCCGATGCCGCGCAGCGAGAGAAGGGGGGTGGGATCGGTCATGCTCTGTCCGTCCGGCTACGGGGCCACGCGGCGTCATTCTCGGGCGGAGCGAAGCTCCGACCCGAGAATCTCATGCCGGGAAGGCGCTGGTTTCCGAGATGCTCGGGTCTTCGCCCGAGCATGACGCGCAGGGCTTCACTTCAGGAACTGCTGCACGTTCGTCTTGTCGACCAGCACGGCGTCCGTGAAGAGATAGGGCCCGCTGGTGACGGTCTCCTTCGGCTTCTTCTCGACGACGATGGTCTGGATCGCGTCGACCGCCTGCTTGCCCATCGCCTCGAAGGGAATGGCGACGGTCGCGAGGAAGGTCGAGGCGGGGTCGGCGATGCGGGCATAGGTTTCCTTGCCGCCATCGACCGAGACGAGCGGGATCTGGCCCTTCTTGACGCCCTGCGCCTGCAGCAGATCATCGATGATGTAGGCCTGCCCGTCGAAGGAGGCCCAGATGCCGTTGATCTTGCCCTGGTTCTGCAGCAGCAGCGCCTGCATGCCGGCCCGGACGTCGTCGCGCCAGCTCTGGGTGCGCGCCATCGAGAACTTGCCGAGTTCCTTCACCGCCTGGTTCTCGGCCAGCACCGCATCGAGGATGCGGCCGCGGATGCGCGAGGCGACGTTGAGGTCGAAGCGGGCGGTGACGATGTTGCCCTGGTAGCCGAGCTGACCGAGCAGGTAGAGCGCGGCATCCGCGCCGACCTTGTACTCGTTGGTCTGGATGTCGAAGAGCGCATGCGGGCTCGACCCCGACTGCACGGTGACGACGGGGATCTTCGCGTCCTTGGCCGCCTTGAACTGGGCGTCGGCCTCGACCGGCTTGCCCATGGCGATGATGATGGCGTCGACCTTCTTGGCGATCAGCGCGTCGAACTGCTCGGCATGCTTGGGCAGCGCGCCCTCCGAGTTCAGCAGTGTCACGCCCCAGCCTTTCGCCTTGGCGGCGGCGGCGGCGGCGTTTGCGACGCGGGCATGCGTCTCCGACGAGAACTGGAAGCCGATGATCCCGACCTCGAAGGCCTGCGCCTGCGAACCCAGCGCGACCATCGCGGCCGCCGCCAGCAGCATCTTCCTCAATCCGAACATGTGACCTCTCCCCTCGTTCTTGTGGTGGTTCTCAGACCTTGAAGGCCGCCTTCTTCATCGCGCTGGCCGAGAACGCGACCGAGCCGATGATAATGACGCCGAGCACGATGTCCTGGATGTAATAGGGCGCGCCGAGCAGGACCAAGCCGTTGCCGAGCACCTTCAGCACCAGCGCCGCGAACACCGTGCCGGCGATGTTGGGCTTGCCGGGCTCGAACATGGTCATGCCGAGCAGCACGGCGGCGATGGCGTAGAGCAGATAGTCGCCCGCCATGTTGGGCGCCGCCGAGGACAGGTTCGCGGCCAGCAGCGCCGCCATCAGCCCGGCGAAGACGCCCGCCAGCAGCAGGCCGATGCGCTTCATCCGCGCCGTGGCGATGCCGGCGAGCCGCGCCGCCTCGTCCGCCTCGCCGGTCGCGACCATATGCGCGCCGGTGCGCGTCCATTTCACCAGGACCCAGGCGAAGAGCGTCGCGCCGGTCATCCAGAGCACGAGATTGGGGATGCCGAAGCTGTAGCCGCGCGCCAGCCCGGTGAAAGCGACGCCTTGGGTGATCATGAAGGCCAGCCCCTTGGCGATGGCCGCTGTCCCCAGAGTCATGATCAGCGAGGGGATGCGCAGCACCGTGACGCCATAGCCGTTCAGGCTGCCGAGCACGATGCCGATCGCGAGCGCGGCCCCGAAGGCGACCGCTGGCGGATATTGCGAATGCACCATCCAGCCGCAGACCACCGCCGCCAGGCTCGCCATCTCGGCGATCGAAAGGTCGAGCTCCGCCACCGTGAAGGCGAGCGCGAAGCCCAGCGCCAGGATGGCGAGGAAGCTCGTATCCTTCAGCACATTGATGATGTTCATCGTGCTGGCGAAATTCGGCGCGAAGAGCAGGAAGAAGACGACCAGCACGAGCCCGGCGATGGCCGTGCCGTAGCGCCCGATCACCTCGCGAACATCGAGCCCGGCCATGCCCTCAGGCCCCCTTCGCGATGGTCGAGATCGGCGAGAGGATCTCGATGCCGCCGGTGATCGGGATCAGCGCACCGGTCACGAAGGCCGCCGAGGGCGAAAGCAGGAAGGCGATCACGGCAGCGACATCCTCGGGTCGTCCCAAACGTCCAAGCGGCGTGCGCACAGCGGCGCCGGCAACCAGCGCATCGAACTGCTGCGCGAAGCCGCCGCGCACCATAGGCGTATCGATGATCCCCGGCGCCACCGCATTCACGCGAATGCCATGCGGGCCGAGCTGCTGGGCCATGCCGTAGGTGAGGGTCGCGACGCCGCCCTTCGCCGAGCCATAGGCGAGATTGGCCCCGCCATTGGCATGGGCGATCGAGGAGATGTGGACGATGGACCCGCCTTCGCCCTGGCCGACCATCTGGCGCGCGGCCGCCTTCGAGATGCGAAAGACGGCCGAGAGATTGATGTCGACGAGCCTGTCCCACTCGTCATCCTCCATCTCGACCAGCGGCACGGGGCGCGAGGCGCCCGCCCCCGTCACGAGATGATCGAGCCGGCCGAAGCGCTCGACCGCCAGATCGACGCAGGCCTGGGCGAGATCCCGCTCGCGGACATCGCCGGCCAGCGTCGCGACGCTGGCGCCCTGCGCGGCAAGGTCCCGGGCCAGCGCGTCGAGCCCGCTCTGGTCGAGCCCCGACAGCACCAGACGATGGCCCTGCTGCGCCAGCATCGCAGCGAGTGCGCCGCCGATGCCGCCCGAAGCGCCCGTGACGAGGGTGACCGGTCCCGCCATGGCTTCAGGCCGCCTTGCGGTTTTCATAGGCGCGCACCAGCGCCTGGGCGCGGCGCGGCTCGACCGGGTTCAGCGTCTGACGGTCGTATTTGATCGAGGTGCCGACGATGAACAGCTCGGCGACCTCGGCCAGCCGCGCGATGTTCTCCTCCGCCACGCCGGTGCCGACCGCGACAGGCGTATCGGGCACCTGACGGGCGACGCTCTCGATCACCGCGATGTCGGCCTCCTTGCCGGCGGCCGGGCCACCGACGCAGACGATGTCGGCGAGCCCGATGAAGACCGCGCCCGAGGCCTTCTGCTCGACGGGGCGGTTGTCGAGGTTGATCGAGAAGCCCGGCGTGACGTTGCAGATGATGCGGATGTTCTCGGCCCCGAGATTGGCGCGCAGGCGAAGCGCCCTCGCACCGTCCGGCGTCATCATGCCAATGTCGCCGACGAGCCCGCCGGTGAGGAAGGCGCGCACGAAGCGCCCGCCCGTCGCATGGGCGACCGCGATCGAGGCCGGCGGGTCGATCAGCATGTTGACGCCGTGCGGCAAGGTCGTCTGCGCCTGGCATTCGGCGATCACCTCGGTCATCGCGGCGACGACCTCGATCGGCATGGTGCCCTCATAGGGCATGTCGGATTCATTGGTGTAGAGCAGCGCGTGGAAGCCGGCCTCCTCGAGGATCTTCGCCTCCTCCTTCGCCTGCTTCACGATCTTCCGCATGCCGCCGGCACGGTCGTAGAGCGGCGTTCCCGGCAGGGCGAGCGTGTGGACGCAGCCGATGAGGAGATGGTCGCGGCCGAAATCGGTCTGGACGAGGGTCTTCATGGGCGGTCAGTCCTTGCTGGCGGTCAGGGGCGCGGCGTGGATGCCGGGCAGGGCGCCGGCGCTGCGCGAGAGCGTGGCGAGGTCGGCGGAGAGGGGGGCGAGCGCCGCTTCGCTGCGCCGGTAGAGCGAAAACAGCGCGTCATAGGCCGGTCTCCGCTCCGGTTCCGGCGTGAAGCGTCGCGCCGGCCGCACCAGCGCCTCCTGGGCCTCCGCCAGCGAGGTGAAGCGCCCGAGTCCGGTCCAGGCGACGATCGCGGCACCGAGCAGGCCCGGCTCTTTCGAAGCACCGACCACCACGGGCCGCCCGCAGATATCCGCCTTGATCTGGCTCCAGACCGGATTGGCCGCCGCGCCGCCACCGAAACGGATTTCGCCGACGGGCGCCCCCAGCGCGGCCTCGGCCCGCTCCAGCACGATCCGGTTCAGGAAGGCGACGCCCTCCAGCACCGCATAGGCGAGGTCGGTCGCGCCATGCTGGCGGCCGAGCCCGAGGATCGCCCCGCGCAGGGCGGGATTCCAGTAGGGCACGCGCTCGCCCTGGAGATAGGGCAGGAAGATGAGCGGCTGCGGATGCCGGCGCCCGGTCAGCAGCGCGTCGATGCGCTGGCCGGTCGAGCCCTGGTCAGCGCCTTCCCGCGCCAACAGCGAAAGCAGCCAGGACACCGTGTCGGCCCCGTTCTGGCTCGGCCCGCCGATCTGCCAGAGGCCGCGCCAGTCGACCGTCAGCAGGCCCTCGGCCTCGACCGGCTCCAGACCGACGGCGCCCAGCACCTCCGTGGTGCCCGAAATATTGTAGGCATAGCCCGGCCGCAGCGCGCCGAGGCCCGCCACCGCGACCCAGGTGTCGCTCGACGAACAGAACACGGGTACGCCGGCCAACCGATCGAGCGGCGCGGGCAGGCCCGGCTGCACCGGCCCGACCGTCTCGCAGGGCTCCAGCATGGGCGGCAGGATGCCGGCGGCAAGCCCGATCGCGGCGAAGGGATCGACGCCGTCGACGGCTTCGCGGGAGGCCAGCAGCCGCGCCATCGAGACGGGGTCGCCGGCTTGGCGGCCGGTGAGGCGGGCGTTCAGATAGTCCTTGGGCTCGAGCACGCAGGCGAGCGCGCGGAAGCAGGCCTCTTCCTCCTCCCGCAGCCAGGCGAGGCGCGCCAGCGGATGGAAGGCGTTGATGCGCTGCGCCTCGGGGTGCTCGCCCAGCCGCGCGCGCAACCGCCCCGCGGCAGCCTCCGAGCGCGTATCCTTCCAGGTCATGGCCGGGCGCAGCTGGCGCCCGTCGCGACCGAGGAAGACCTGCGTGCGGGTGACACCGCAGATCGCGACGGCCTCGATTGCGTCGAACAAGGCGGGCTCGGCCTCGGCGAGCTGTCCGGCCGCCTCGACGAGGATGCGCCACCAGGCGGTCGCGTCGATCTCCGACCAGCCCATGCGGTCGATCGCGGTCGGGCCGAGGATCATCGCCTGCGCGCGGGTCACGCCGGTCTCGTCGATCAGCGCGGCGCGGAAGCTGGTGCCGCCGAGATCGCAGGCGAGGACGACGCTCATACGGTGGCTCCCGGGGCCGAGTCCGTGACGTCGCGATGGATCGTGAAGCGGTAGATGTCGCCGCGGATCAGGTTGTCGCTGACCTCGACCACCGCACCGGTCGCGTCCCGCGCCACGCGCTGGGAACGGAACACCGCCGTGCCCGGCGCGATCGCCAGCGGCTCGGCCTCCTCGGCGCTGACGGACCAAGGCTCCAGGGTTTCCTCGACGGTAGCGACCTGCACGCCGCGGCATTCGGCGAGATAGCGATAGAGCGAGGCATTCTCGAGATCGGCGGCCGTGGTTTCACCCAGCGTCACGAGCCCGACGCGCGAACGCTGCAGAACCGCCGGTTGATCGTCGAGGCAGCGCAGGCGGGTCAGTTCGACGAGGCCGTCGGCCGCGGCCGGCCCGAACAGCGCCGCTTCCTCCGCGGCGGCGGGCCGCGCGACGAGCGCGATCACGCGCGTGGTCGGCACGCGCCCCGCCATCCGCGCCTCGGTGTGAAAATCGACGATGCTGCCGAGATTCTTGGCGATGTGCCGCGGACGGTAGAAGGTGCCCCGCCCCTGCCGGCGCTCGATCAGGCCCTGATCCTGCAGCTGCTTCAGCGCCGCGCGGATGGTGGTGCGGCTGGCGCCGTAGCGCTCGCAGAGCTCATGCTCGGAGGGGATCGCGCGGGACGTGTCGCCGCCCGCCGCGAGGCCGCGTTCCAGACTTCGGGCGATGTCCTGATAGCGGATCACGCGGCGGCCCCGGCTGAGGAGCCACCATGAAAGATACAAATCCAATACAAGTCAAGCGGAGTGGAGCCGCGGAGGCGAGAGCGATCAGAAGTCGCTGGTCAGGCCCTTCACCTCCCAGTCATTGTAGCGCACCGGCTCGAGCCCGCCGCGCCCGTCGATCTCCTTGCGGCTGGCGACATCGGCCGCGCGCGCATCGATCTCGGCCCGTCTGGCCTGCGCCTCGGCCAGCGCGCGCTGCGCCGCCGGCGACAGGGTCTTCGGTGCGGTCTGCGCGCCATCCGCCGGGGCGGGGGTCACGTCATGGGGCTCGCTCATCGCCTCGGTCTCTCGCAAAGTCCTTGCAGGATCGCCGTCCGCTTCACCACATAAGGGCCTGAACCGCATCCGGGGAGAGGCATGTCGCCGCGAGCCGGGCCGCGAAGCAAGGGGATGACGATGAACTATGTCCGCACCGGCATGCTGATGGCCGGTCTCACCGCGCTCTTCGGCGCGGTCGGCTATCTGCTCGGCGGCGGCGGCGGCATGCTGATGGCGCTCGGCTTCGCCGCCGTCACCAACCTGTTCAGCTACTGGAACTCGGACCGGCTGGCGCTCGCCGCCCACAACGCCCATGAGGTCGACGAGCGGAGCGCGCCGGAGCTGTACGGCATGGTGCGCGACCTCGCGGCGAGGGCCAACATGCCGATGCCGCGCGTCTACCTGATCGACGAGGACCAGCCCAACGCTTTCGCCACCGGCCGCAACCCGGAGAATGCGGCGGTTGCGGCCACCACCGGCATCCTGCGCACTCTGAGCTATGAGGAGCTGGCGGGCGTGATGGCGCATGAGCTGGCCCACATCAAGAACCACGACACGCTGACGATGACGATCACCGCCACCATGGCGGGCGCGATCTCCTCGCTCGTGACCTTCGGCATGATGTTCGGCTCGCGCGAGAACCGGCCCAACCTCATCGTCCAGATCCTGCTCTCGATCCTGGCGCCGATGGCCGCGATGATCATCCAGATGGCGATCTCGCGCTCGCGCGAATACGAGGCCGACAAGCTGGGCGGGGAGATCTGCGGCAATCCGGTCTGGCTCGCCAATGCCCTGGCCAAGATCGCCGGCGGCGTCGCGCACACGCCGAACGAGACGGCGGAGGCGAAGCCTGCTACGGCGCACATGTTCATCATCAATCCCCTCACGGCTGGCGGCATGGATTCCCTGTTCTCGACCCACCCCGATACCGGCAACCGCATCGCCGCGCTGATGGAGCAGGCCCGCGCCATGGGCGTCGGCCGCAGCGGCGGCGGCTTCATGAGCCAGGCGATCCAGAGCCCCTGGAGCGGCGGGTCCGGCCGGGCGCCGGGTCCCTGGGGCTGATCCGGTGGCGAAGGGACGCAAGGCGGACGCTCTCCACACCGAAGCAGGACCGACAGAGGACGGCAACAGCGGAACGGCGCCGGGCCTGCCGGCTCGCAAGCTCGCCGCGGCCGTGATCGACGAGGTGCTGCGGGCGAAGCTCTCGCTCGACGACACCCATGAGCGGCTGGCGCCGTCCTACGGGCTCGACGCCGCCGACAGCGCCCTGGCGCGCGCCATCGCAATCACCGCCTTCCGGCGCCTGGGCACGATCCAGGAGGCGATCAACGCGCGTCTGGAGCGCGGCAGCCCGCGCAATTCCGGGCCCTTTGAGCCGATCATGGTCGCGGCCGCCGCGCAGATTCTGTTCCTCGACGTGCCGGACCATGCCGCCGTCGATCTGGCGATCCGCCAGCTCCACGAAGATGCGCGCTCTTCGCGCTATGTCTCGCTCGGCAATGCGCTGCTGCGGCGGCTGGCCCGTGAACGCGAGGCCATCCTCGCCGAGGCGGTCGACCCCTTCCTCGACACGCCGGAATGGCTCGCCGAGAGCTGGATGGAGAGCTATGGCGAGAATGTCGCCGCCGCCATCGCCGAGAGCCATCGCGACGAGCCGCCGCTCGACATCTCGGTGAAATCCGATCCCGAGGGCTGGGCGGAGAAGCTGGACGGCCTCCTGCTGCCGACGGGCTCGATCCGCCTGCGCGAGCGCGGCGGCATCACCGGCCTGCCCGGCTTCGACGACGGCGCCTGGTGGGTGCAGGACGCCGCCGCGGCGCTGCCCGTGCGCCTGCTCGCGCCGAAGCCGGGCGAGCGCATCGTCGATCTCTGCGCCGCGCCCGGCGGCAAGACCGCGCAGCTCGCGGCGATGGGCGCGCAGGTCACGGCCGTCGATCGTTCAGGACCGCGCCTGCGCCGGCTCCGCGCCAATCTGGAGCGGCTTGCCCTCACGGCCGAGATCGTCACCGCCGATGCCGCTCAATGGCAGGCCGAGCCCTTCGACGCCGTGCTGCTCGACGCCCCCTGCAGCGCCACCGGCACGATCCGCCGCCACCCCGACGTCGCCTGGACGAAATCGCCCGAGGATCGCGACAAGCTCGTCGCGCTGCAGGCACGGCTGCTCGAAGCCGCGGCGCGTCTGACGAAGCCGGGTGGCCGGCTGGTCTATTGCACCTGCTCGCTCGAGCCGCAGGAAGGCGAGGCGCAGATCGAGGCCTTCCTGAAGGCCCATGCCGATTTCGTCCGCAAGCCCGTCGAGCCCGCGGAAATCGGCGGCCTCACCGAGGCGATCGACCGCAATGGCGACATGCGGACCCTGCCGCAGCAGCTCCGCAACGAGACGCCACGTCTCTCGGGATGGAGCGGATTTTACGCAACCCGCCTGATCAGGCTATGACAGCCTGGGGAATCGGACGGGCGATCGACGCCTTGGGTCGTGAGTACGGGGCATATCGGGGCATTGAACGGCTGGTCTGAGCGCAGGGGTTTGGCGCAGGCCGCGATCGGACGGGCGGCCCGGCGAACCCGTGGTCAGCTCTTCGGCATCGCGCGCCGGCTCTGGCCGTTCGGGCGATCCGCCGCGACGCGCCTCCTCTTCGCGCCCCATGATCTGCGGACCGCAGATCCGACCACAGCGGCCGACATCTACGCCGGCTACTACGCCTTCGCCGGCCGCACCCTGCGCACCCATGGCGAATCCCCCTTCGACAGCGCGCCGCCGAGCGAGGCCTGGTCCGAGGCGCTGTTCGGCTTCGGCTGGCTGCGCCACATGCACGCCGCCAATACGGCGCTCGCCCGCGCCAATGCCCGGGCGCTCGTCGAGGACTTCATCGCCCGCAAGCGCGAGCGCGGCGAGATCGCGCGCCGCCCGGCCGTGGCGGCACGCCGGCTGATCTCGCTGCTCTCGCATTCGCCCCTGCTGCTGGAGGGTGCCGACCATGTCTTCTACGACCGCTTCCTGCGCCATGTCTGGCGCCTGGCCGACCGCCTGCATTTGGAGCTGGCCGGAGCGGTGGAGGGCGGCGCACGCCTCAACTGCCTGATCGCGGTGAGCTTCGCGGCCATCTGCCTCGACGGACAGGACGGCCGCCGGCGCCGCCTCGATCACCTACTGTCCGACGAACTCGACCATCAGATCCTGCCGGATGGCGGCCATCTCAGCCGCAATCCGCGCGTTCTGATCGAACTGCTTCTCGATCTTCTGCCCTTGCGCGAGACCTTCATGGCGCGCGGCATCGAGCCGCCACGCGGCATGCTGATGGCGATCGAGCGGATGATGCCGCATTTGCGCCTGTTCCGGCACGGCGACGGGGCGCTGGCCCTGTTCAACGGCATGGGTACGACGCCGCCGGACCTGATGGCGACACTGGCAGCCTATGACGACGCCCGGGCGCGGCCGATCGAGCAGGCCGGCTATTCCGGCTACAGCCGCCTGACCGGGGAGCGCGCCCTCGTCGTGATCGAGGCCGGCGCTGCGCCACGGGGCGCCTATTCCGTCGAGGCCCATGCCGGCTGCCTCTCCTTCGAGTTCTCGAGCGGCGCCCAGCGCATCGTCGTCAATTGCGGAACCAGCCGCTACGGCTCGGCCGAGCTGCGCCAGGCGGCGCGCAGCACGGCCGCCCATTCCACGCTGACCCTCGCCGATCGCTCGAGCGCCACCTTCGGCCGCGTGCTGGGCGAGATGCGAGTCATCGCCGGCCCCGCCGATGTGCGCGTCGCGCGGCAGGACACGGAAACCGGCCCCGAATGGGTCGGCAGCCATGATGGCTATCGCCGCGGCCTCGGCGCCGTGCACACCCGCCGCATTCTGCTCGCGCGCGACGGCGCCGCGCTGTCGGGAGAAGACGAGGTCACGCTGAGCGAGCCGCCGCCCAACATGCCGGCGGTGGCGCGTTTCCACCTCCACCCGGCGGTCAGGGCGAGTCTCGTGCGCGATGGCGAGGCCGTGATGCTGGCTCTGCCGAATGGCGAGGTCTGGTCCTTCGAGGCGCAGGGACTGCCGCTTTCGGTCGAGGAAAGCATCTTCCTGGCCGCGGCCGACGGCCGGCGACGAACCGAGCAGATCAGCGCCACCTTCGATGCTGTGGCGACGCCCCGGATCGCCTGGCGCTTCAGCCGCGTCGGCGCGGCCGGCCCCGCATCCGCGCGCTTCCGCCCTCCACCACCGGAGGAGACCCCGCCGGAATCGCCCGCGGAACCCTGAACGGTCGGCTCACTTTGCTTTGCGCGCCGCAGCATGATAGCTCGCGCCCGACCGTCTCCTGTGCTGGACCCTTTCCGATGCCGACCGAGCTCCGCCGCGTCGAACGCGCCCTCCTTTCCGTCTCCGACAAGACCGGGCTGGTCGAGTTCGCGCGCGCCCTGAACCGGCTGGGCATCGCCCTCGTCTCGACGGGCGGCACGGCGAAGGCGCTGGCCGAGGCCGGCCTGCCCGTCTCCGACGTGTCGGACCTCACCGGCTTCCCGGAGATGATGGACGGGCGCGTCAAGACGCTTCACCCGAAGGTTCATGGCGGTCTGCTCGCGATCCGCTCCCACCCCGAGCATCAGGCCTCGATGCTCGGCCACGGCATCGCGCCGATCGACCTGCTCGTCGTCAATCTCTACCCCTTCGAGGCGACGGTCGCGGCCGGCAAGCCCTATGACGACTGCATCGAGAACATCGATATCGGCGGCCCCGCGATGATCCGCGCCGCCGCGAAGAACCATCACGACGTCGCCGTCGTCGTCGAACCCTCGGATTACGCAGCGGTCCTCGCCGATCTCGAGGCGCAGAAGGGCGCGACCACGCTGACGCTGCGCCGCCGGCTCGCGCAGAAGGCCTATGCCCGCACGGCGGCCTATGACGCCGCGATCTCGAACTGGTTCGCCAATGAGCTGGGCGACACCGCCCCGGCCTATCGCGCGCTCGGCGGCCAGCTCGCCGAGACGATGCGCTATGGTGAGAACCCGCATCAATGGGCGGCCTTCTACCGGACGCCCGGTACCCGGCCCGGCGTCGCCACGGCCCGCCAGGCCCAGGGCAAGCAGCTCTCCTTCAACAACATCAACGACACCGACGCCGCCTTCGAATGCGTCGCCGAGTTCGACCCCGCGACGGCGGCCGCCTGCGTCATCGTCAAGCACGCCAACCCTTGCGGCGTCGCCACGGGCCCCTCGCTGCTCGCCGCCTATGAGCGCGCGCTGGCCTGCGACCCGGTCTCGGCCTTCGGCGGCATCGTCGCGCTCAACCGCCGGCTCGACGCCGAGGCCGCGCGGAAAATCGTCGAGATCTTCACCGAGGTGATCATCGCGCCCGAGGCGGACGAGGATGCGATCGCCCTGATCGCCGCCAAGAAGAACCTGCGCCTCCTGCTCACCGGCGGCCTGCCGGATGTGCGCGCGCCCGGCCTCTCGCTGCGCACCGTCTCGGGCGGCTTCCTCGCCCAGGCGCGCGACAACGCCGTGGTCGACGACATGGAACTGAAGGTCGTGACCAAGCGCCAGCCGAGCGAGCGGGAGCTGGCCGATCTGCGCTTCGCCTTCCGCGTCGCCAAGCACGTCAAGTCGAACGCCATCGTCTATGTGAAGGACGGCGCCACCGTCGGCATCGGTGCCGGCCAGATGAGCCGTGTCGATTCCTCGCGCATCGCCGCGTGGAAGGCGGCCGAAGCCGCCAAGGCCGCTGGCTTGCCGGAGACGCTCGCGAAGGGCTCGGTCGTCGCCTCCGACGCCTTCTTCCCCTTCGCCGACGGCCTGCTGGCCGCGGCCGAGGCCGGTGCGACGGCCGTGATCCAGCCCGGCGGCTCGATGCGCGACGACGAGGTGATCAAGGCCGCCGACGAGGCCGGACTCGCCATGGTCTTCACCGGCCATCGCCATTTTCGCCACTGAGCCCAACCGCGCAGGGAGGGCTGCCGGATGCACACGCTGAAACTCATCGCCGCCGGTTTCGCCCTGCTCGGCGCGCTGCATTTCCTGGCGCGCCGGCTGAAGCTCGGCGGCGGCGATCCGACCGGCTTCGCCGTCAAGCTCTTCCTGCCGCTCTGGCTCGTGGCTGCGCTGGTCAATCTCTGGGTCGGCGTCAACCGCGCCGGCTACACGCTGCTGCAGGAGATGCCGTTCTTCTCGCTGGTCTGTACGCCTCCGAGGAGGGCCATCTTGCGCTGATCAAGAGGCGGTAGCTGACTGTCGATATGGATAGCCATATTGATAGTCATGCGGTTACGCGTCTGGAA
>NZ_JBHSLU010000072.1:0-2311 GCF_042655245.1 Allobosea massiliensis
CCGGCGACTCACTGACCGCGATCCTCGAGGCCTCGCGCAAGGTGGCGGCGACCATCGCCGACATCTCCGCGGCCGGCGGGGAACAGGCGAACGGAATCGACGAGATGAGCCAGACCGTCGCCCATCTCGACGAGATGACCCAGTCCAACGCCGCCCTCGCCGAGGAAAGCGCCGCTTCAGCCAACGCCCTGGCCGACCGCATCGCCCAGCTCAACGGCCTCGTCGCGGGCGACCGCACTGAGGCAGGCGGCACGGCCGCAGCCGGCACCGCCGGGGCGCTGCAGCGCCAGGTCCAGGCCGCCTTTGCCGGGCCGCGTTCCGCCCGGCCGTCTGCGCCTTCCGCGCGCCCGGCACCGCCTCTGATGAAGAAGGCCGTCAACGCGCACGCGTCCGGCTGGGACGAGTTCTGACTGATGGGCTACGCTTGGTTCCAGCCGTTACGGAATCCTGCAATACGAATAGGCCACCTTCACTCATCATGAGGCAAATATGCAGGCCAGTGACTCGTTGCAGGAACTTGCTCTAAGCGAGGAGCGTCTTGGACTGGCGATAGAGGCCGCTGAGGTCGGCACCTGGGATCTAGACCTGACGACGAACGTCCTGCGTTGGGATGACCGCACAAGGGCAATGTTCGGGTTCTCGCCGGGGCGGCCTTGCAGCATGGATGATTTCTACGCCGGGCTTCATCCGGAGGACCTTCAGGACACTTCAGTTGCATTCGCGACCGCGCTCGACCCTTCCGTCCGCGCGATCTACGATGTCGAGTACCGGACGGTCGGCAGGGAGGATGGCAAGGTTCGCTGGGTTGCAGCGAAGGGCAAGGGCTTGTTCAACGAGCAGGGAACCTGCGTCCGGGCGATCGGCACCGCCATCGACATCACCGCGCGAAAGGAACTGGAGGAGAGGCAACGCCTGCTCACCCTTGAGCTCAAGCACCGCATGAAAAACACGATCGCGATGATCCAAGCGATCGCGGCCCAGTCGCTGCGAGGCGGCCCCGCGGTGGACGTCGCTCGTGACAAGTTCACGTCACGGCTCGACACGTTGGCCAAGGCGCAGGACCTGCTGACGCAAACAGCATGGACAAAGGCGCGCCTCAGACCGCTTCTTGAAACCGCGCTTCGCCCGCACGGATTGACGGAGCGCTTCGAGATGTGCGGCCCCGATATCGAGCTCTCGTCGAAATGCGCACTCGCAATGGCGTTGGCAGCGCATGAGCTGGCAACGAATGCCGTAAAGTACGGTGGGCTCCGACATGATGACGGACGCGTGGTGGTCACCTGGCAGGTGACCGACGACGAGTTCCGTTTCCATTGGCAGGAGATCGATGGGCCGCCCGTGGTTCCGCCGTCCCAGAAGGGTTTTGGATCGCGCATGATCGAGAAAGCCTTGGCCGGCTACTTCGCGGGCGAAACCAAAATCGAGTATCGACCTCATGGAGTCGTTTTCGCACTCAATGCGCCGGTGGGCGCCCTTTCGACGGAATAGACGATCCAATTCAGAGAGTTGTACGAATCCAAGCAATAATGTGATGTGTGCGGTGCTACTCACCTGAGGCTTGTCTCATAGGCCGCCAGACGTATGCATTTTGCGCAGCCAATCGCGCTCCTTGCCACCCGGTCAGACGTTGTGCGACAGAACTTGTAAAAGTGCTGCCTGCCCTTGGTGAGCGTCCCGAAGACTGCCGGCTGGAGCGGCTTTACCAAGTGGCAGAGGAGGTTGGGGCCCAGATCTGGCACCTAATTGCGTTTCAGCCCGATCGAAACCTCCAAGCCGACTTGGAGGCCCTCGTCTCCTCGATCTGCCAACCACCCACTCAGGTATCCAACCGCCCGACAGCAGACGTTCCAGATGTCGGCTAGGGGCCAAAGATGCCCCTATCGACGGTCGACGGTCGATGCGAGGCATTTCGCCTGCGGCGCCGTGGCCGGTAGCCCGATGGAGAAAGAAGTTCGGAACCCAGTGTAGGGAACCCCCGGGGAATGGGCAGGTGAAGCCGTCCCGGGCTCTCGAGCCGGAACGGATTTCCGATGACGACGATCAATGATGGCGCCTCGCGGGCCGAGGATGAGGCGCGCCCGACGGCTGGCGATCTCGCGCGCTATGAGCGGGCTTATCGGCTCAGCACCGAGCATGCCCGGATGTTCCCGATGTGGCAGGCGGCGCTGGCCCACGCGCTGCTGCTCGAACATGATGGAGACGCTGTCCATGCGGACAGTAAATAGATCGAGGCCAGTTCCCGGGCGGCCTGTCTCAAACACAGATCGACCGTTTGGTAGGCTGGCGCCGTGAGGTGCCCGGTGCGGTCTGA
>NZ_JBHSLU010000073.1:0-21247 GCF_042655245.1 Allobosea massiliensis
AGGCCGCTGCGACGCCGCAATCCGCAACCGCCTAAAGGCAATCGGCATGGGGGTCAGTTCTTCATGACGCAAAGGGGTCAGTTCCGAATGTCGCTGGACAAAGGCTCGTAACCGATGATCGCGAAGCTGTCGGACTGAACGCATTTGATCTTGAGCCAGTCGCCCCCGCGGCCGGGCCGATAACCGGCCGAACGCTTCTTCGCAATAATCCCCTCAAGACCCATCTTGCAGGCCAACCCGAGGAAATCTCCCCCATCGGCGTCCACCTCCTCGCTCAACCTGATACGACCCGCGTCGCCGTTGAGAAGCCCCTGAAGGATATGGCGCCGCTCCTCCAGGGACATCCGCCTCAAATCATGGCCGTCGAGATAAAGTAGGTCGAATGCGTACAGGAGCGCGTTACCCGAGAACGCCTTGCCACCACGTCCGCCAAGATCCTGCTGAAGCTTGTTGAAATCCGACCTGCCCTCTCCGTCCAGCACAACGCCTTCCCCGTCGAGGATGAAGCTGTGCGCGTCGAGTGCCTCTGCTGCCGCGGCGATCGCAGGAAAGCGGCGCGTCCAATCGTGGCCGCCTCGAGTGAGGATACGCACGCCATCGGCACTGCGATGAACGGCCAGCCGATAGCCGTCCCATTTGACCTCGAAGCTCCAATCCGGCCCGCTGGGCGGCTTCGACGCCAACAGCGCAAGGCATGGTTCCACCCGCGCCGGCATCGGATCAGCAAAAAGGTCGCTTTGTGAATGGCCCGGCGGCGGACCCAGAGGCGCGCTATGAAGCGCTTCCGCTGGAGGGATCACCTTCAAGACCCGTCGCGGGGCCGCACGCCTTGCCACAACCGATACCACCCGAACGCAACACACCAACGGCGACTCAACGTCAGCCGCTCATCTCCGTTCCAGCAACGACGCGGTATGCCTCTCGATTAGCTCACGCTCCCTCGAGCTCTGGCCCTTCGTCGCGCTTTTTCCCACGCGCAACGATCTCAAGCGCGGCGTCGGGAAGCGGTCGCTGAAGTACTGAGGCCTCCGACCACGGCGCCCGCATCCATGTCTCCCGTTCGGCCTCAGTCGTCAGGATCACCGGCATGGCTTTCGGGTGAATGGCCCCGACTTCCGCGTTTGGCGTCGTGGTCAGGAAGGCGAACAAGTCGATGGTTTCCAGACCCGTCCTGACTTTTCGGACGCTTGTCCACTGCGGGCACCAGATCCCAGCGAAGAACGCCAGCGGCCGCTCGGCCGACAATGCGAACCAGATGTCGCCGCCGGCTTCGCGGTTGAACTCGCTGAACGCCGTCAGCGGTACAAGACACCGATTGGCCGGCTCCAACCATGGCTTCCAGTGTGCGCTCGCGGTGTTGCGGACGTTGGTTGTGCCGCTATCGGGCTCCATCCGTAGGAGCTCGTCGAAGTCGTATTCTTTCCCCCTGCCCCGCAGACGTTCGGCGCGCATCTTCGCTGCATCCAGAAGCGCCTTCTTCGACGACGGCATCCCCCAACGCACCATGGCGAGCTCCCGCACGCCGTCCTGAGCCGTTCGGACGATGGGGGCGGCATAGTCTGGGAAGATCCCCGGCATTGGTGGCATATTGCCAGTGGTGTCGCGCATGGCCCGGGAGAGTTCGAGGATCGCTTGCTGTCCCTTGGTCAGGCTATAAAGATTGCACATGCCGATCCTCCGCTGGCTCTCTCGCCGCCGTGCTTACAACCAGCTCGTCGAGCAGGAGGCCCAGGCGCTTGTCGCTCGCAATGGCGGCGATGGCTACTACACCGCAAGGCAAATCGCACAGCTGGCGAAGGGCCAAGCCGATCTTCAATCCGCCAAGCTCTGGTGGCGAGTATCACGCCGCGTCGCTGCCATGACGGGCATCGAACCAGGCAAAGCCAAGGTCGGCCTACCGGAGAGCGAATGGTGACGCCACGCTACGCCCTCAAATCACAGCGCTCTCATCAGCGTCCTGAATCGAACTCGATCGACTGATTCAAAACAGTCGTTGGACGTCATCGTGTCCCGAGTGAATCGTGCCGGGCATGAAAATGCCCCTGCCCCACTGCCTCGAGCGCGTCGATCCGCGCCGCAACATGGCCCGCTTCTACGCCATGTCGATCGAACCGACGCTTTTCGGCGGAGCAGCTCTTGTGAGGGAGTGGGGGCGGATCGGTCTAGCGGGCCGCCGCCGCCTCGATCTATTCGCTTCTGTCGCGAGCGCTCAAACCGAGCTTGAAGCGCTGCACCGGCGAAAGGTCGCGCGGGGATACAGGCCTCGGTTCTCCACCGTTTCCACAGCCTGTTGATAACGGGCTGTGGATGCCTGAGAGGCGAGATGCGGCCCCCGCGCAAGGCAGGGGCCGCTATTGGATCAGGCGGCCTTGCGGCCCCTTCCAGTTGTCTTCTTGCGCTGCTGGCCGAGTCCCATCTTCTTTGCGAGATTGGAACGTGCCTCGGCATAGGCCGGCGCCACCATCGGGTAGTCGGACGGCAGACCCCATTTCGTCCGGTACTGCTCCGGCGACATGTCATAGGAGGTACGAAGATGGCGCTTGAGGGACTTGAACTTCTTTCCGTCCTCAAGACAGATCAGGAAATCCGGGGTGATCGACTTCTTGATCGAAACTGCCGGAATCGCCTTCTCTTCAGGTACCGAAACCGGGGCCGCGCCAAGACCAGCGATCGCCGCATGGGTGCTGGCAATCAGACCTGGAAGCTCTGAAACAGGCACGCTGTTGTTCGCCACATATGCGGACACAATATCCGCCACCAGGCCAATCACGGCATCGTCGGCTTCGCTCATCGAAATCTCCTTACAACAATGTCACCCAGCAAATGGGGTGTGATGCAATCACTGCAGCATCCCTAGTGACTGATTCGAGAAGCTATGCAAATTCTGGCGAAAATACGAGTAGTGGACGACAGCATAGCCACGTTTCCCGCTCTTATACGCATGCCCGTCTGACCGCGTAATGCCGACAAAGTACACGTATCTGGAGTATGCTTCAAAAGCGCCATGAGGGCGATCTTGACCAGAGGCCGCGCCGCTTCAATGCGGTGACGGGTGGTTTCTTACGCGGGATTAAATCAATCGAGGCGAGAAAAATTATCGCCAATTTCAAGCGTTTGATCGGAATTTCTAATTCTTGATCAGGTGCCGCACATTGCGGCTCTCCACAGCTCTGTCGACGCCTTGGCAGATGGCGGGATAGACCCTCGCGGCTCCCCGCTGGCACCACTTACCGGCCTCGATTACCCCCTTCTCCGAACCGCCGTTGAACGAAAACTTTCCGATCCAACCGTTTGGCGTCTGCCCGTCGAAGGATGCTGAATTGCCGCGCAGAATGAACTGGACGCCTGTCCGCGCAGATGGCCAATCGACGTTCACGATCCACTGCGTCGCCTTGGGGTGCGACTTTTGAAGCTTCGCGCTCTGATCAAGTGCCAATGGCAGCGACGCAGAAATCGGGTCTATATCCGAGCCCACCGTCACATTGACGACCGCCTCCGTCCCAAAAGCCCAGTCGCGCGCCGAAGCGGGCACGCAAACGATGAAGAGCATCACAGCCGATAGCAGCGGGCTCATCGTTCGTATCCGTCGATGGGAAGGTGGAAAGCTCATGGCGGCTCCAATGGCGTAGATCGACGAAACCTGGTTGGAATAATCGAACCGGCTACCCTGACCGGCGCAGCTCAAAATCACACTGCTTCAGATCACCAGCCGTTCCAACCCCATTGATCGCCGGCGTTCATTTGGCGACATTCGGCATCGATACTCCACTGCTGTCGATTTAGATCGGTGAGACAAAATGTACGTGCTTCTCGTCCTGCTCGCGCTCATCACTCCGACGGCAGCGTCCGCAATGAAATTTGAGGTCAGTGGGACAGGTGGCAATTGCAATGGTTGTGAATGGATAGCGGGTGAAGGCACCATCGACCAAACGAGCGTTCCGAACCTTCTCGCCGCCCTGAAAAGCATGGATGGCGGATACCCCGGCTTGCGCATCGAACTCAATTCACCAGGCGGGTCACTGACCTCTGGGATAATGCTCGGGCACCTGATCCGAGAACGAAAGCTCTCCACCTCAGTCGGGCGGACCATTTCAGATCCAAACTCGTCCGCATCAAAAACGACCGTCCCGGGCAAATGCGCCTCGGCATGCGCATTTGCCTTCCTGGGAGGAGTAATTCGCGACACAGCCGGGGGAGACGTCGGTGTGCACCAGTTCTATCAGGACATCGCTCTGAAGGACCCTTCAGCGAAGGTCTTTGATGCTCTCGATCTCTCGAGGCAGCAGATGGTGAGCGCCATGCTCATCGATTACGTTCATCGGATGGGGGTCGATCCGCGATTTGTGTCCGTCGCTTCAAACGTGGCTCCTACTCAAATGCATTGGCTCACGGCCGATGAGGTGAAGGACATGAAGGTCGCCTATCGGCCTGAGGCCTTCGAGGCCTGGAAGATCGAACCCTGGGGGAACGGGCTCGTGGCCGTCTCTCAGACTCAGGACAAGTCGAAGACCGCTACGCTCTTTTGCGGGAAAGACCGCGCCCCAAAGCTGCGTCTCGACTGGCCTACCCATCTCGCAGTCACCGATTTCAGCAACGCGTTCTCGCACTCCGAAATCGTGCAAGTGCAGAGTGTCGAAATTCCCGTCGGCACGACGAAATTGTCGGTACAAAACCAGCGCGCCACGCTGACGATCGAGGTGAAATCCGCAGCCACGGCGATCACGGGGAGCAAATCTTCAAACCTCAGCATCGCTCTAGACGAAAGCAAAGGTCGCTATCTGGCGGGCTATATCCCTTTCCAAATTGAAGGTGCCGGACTGCAGCGTGCCGCGCGGCTGGCATTTCGAAATTGCGTCTAGATATCGCCGCCGTCCCTCGGTAAACGTCCCGCGGTGATTCCCTCATGCTCTGTCACGTGCAAGTCGGGATCCGCCGTCTCTTCGGTCAACCGAACGAGACTTCACCTCCCTCTGGAGGAAGCCTGGCCTATCCCCTTCCTCCCGTGAGATCACAGGACAACCTATGACCAAGAACGAACTCATCGCCGCCATCGCGGACGAGACCGGCAAGACCAAAGCTGACGTCACCGCCATCCTGACTTCGCTCGCCACCGTCGTCTCCAAGACCCTGAAGGCCGGCGACGACCTGACCCTCGGCGGCATCGGCAAGCTCGCCGCCGCCAAGCGTGATGCGCGTGAGGCTCGTAATCCGTCGACCGGCGCCACGATCCAGGTGCCGGCCAAGACCGTCGTGAAGTTCAAGGTCGCCAAGGATCTCGCCGAAGCCGTCGCCTGACCGACGCTCGACAGACCATGATGAAGCCGGCCGTTCGCGGCCGGCTTTTTTTATTCCGCTTTCATCGTGGAATACGGAAGCTCTGGCTGCTAAAATAGGGGATAATTTTCTCAGCAGATATTTTAATCCCAATTATGAGCGATCCAAGATCACCGCCGCACTTCACCGTGAGCGCGCTCGACCAGCTTTCGCGGTCGTTGCGAACGTCGACCGAATTCGGATCGGCCGGATCGCTCAAGAGTATGGACCCAGGCCGCAACGGCGCGTTCGCGGCGACGCCGGGATCGACTGGCAAGCGAACCGCCGTGCAGATCACCGCTGGCGATTTCCGGGCAAGCACCCAGTCGGCTCACCCCAATATGGTGTTCGCGTACGACAATCCGAGCGTCCGCTTCGGAGATCGCACCCGTGCGAGCAGCCGCCCGGTCTCAAAGGACGGGGCGATCTCGTTCCATTTCTCGCATAGCTATATGTCCAAGACGTCCCCGATCCAGAATTTGATCCGGGAATTCAATGGCGGTCGATCGCACTTCAATTCGAAGGCAGGAGACCACCTCGAATATATCGAACGAGAAGGCGCGGCCGAAGCACTCGGGCTCCGCAAACGCTATGACGGCACCGATATCTTCCTCGACAATTTCGATGCCATCGAAGAGCATGTCGCCCAGCTCTCCGCCCAGGAGCAGCAGGACTATCTCGAGCGCGCCGGTGCCGCCGAGAAGATCCAGCTTCGCAATCTGAAAGACGTTGAGATCGATGCCCTGCGCACCGCGTCCTTCGGGACCATCGGGGCGACGATCGAGGAGCGACACCACTTCTGGCGCGAAGTCGAAAAGCTCGAAGCCGATCCCCGGGGTGACAAGGTTCAGCTTCGCATCGACTACGATCAGGCACTCTGGAACCGCGTTCTAGCGAACCTGAAGGCGGCCCCCGACCCGCTCAAGAAGGAGCTGGAACGGCACGCCACTGCCGGCGCACCCGAGGTCATTACGCTCGACCAGGTGCCGACACCGAAGGCCTTCGCGATCTACAAATGGGCCTACGGGATCGATCAGGACTTCCCGATCGAGATCGAGCCTGGCCGCGGCGGTCGGATCCAGAACCGCATCATCGCTGAACTGCCTCACGAGCTCGACCCGCACGAACGCGTCACGATCGTGCGCGACTTCACCAACAAGCTCACCGAGAAGGGCCTGCCCTTCTGGGCCGTGATCCATGCGCCAGACGAAAACAATGACCGACGCAATTATCACGTGCACATCGTCTATTACGACCGCCCCGCCGCAAGGATGGCAGACCCGTCGAATCCCACAAAACTCGTGTGGGATTTCGAGGTTGCTGAGCAAAAGCGCTTTCCCAATCGACATGTTCGGGAAGTGCGCCCCCACCTTCAATCGAAGGATCGCGACGCCTCAGCAAAGGGATGGGTAAAGACTCTTCGCCAGTATTGGGAAGCGGTTTCCAACGCCGCCATGGAGGATGCTGGCCTCAAGAAGCGCTACGACGCCCGCACCTATAAGGAGATGGGGATCGCGCTCGAGCCGCTGAAGCACATCCCCTCGAAGACGTTCAACAAGGAGCGCAAAGGCGAGCTCACGCCCGACGGTATCGCGCTTGCTCGACGCCAGTGGGATGTCGTCCTCGAAAAGGTCATTGCCGAGAATTTCCGGATGACCGCGCTCCGCCGGCGCAACATCGCCAAGAACGCGGAACGCGTCGAGCGCCTGATCACCCGCATGAACCCGAACAAGGCGCTCGCTTCGCGCGAAGTCCAGCGCATCGCCAAAATCGCCGACAAATACGCCGTCCTTCTGGGGATGGCGGAGCTTTGCCAGGACATCACCCGCGTCGTGGTTGATCGTGTCGCGTCGCGTGCCAAGCTCGTTTTCCACGCAGCCTTCGGCGACACCGGCAAAAAGCCGAGGGGGCGGCCGCGCAAAAACCCGCTGCCGCTCAAGGGACCGGCCAAAGCGCTACCATCGGAGGCGGAAGAAGCGCGCCTGTTTCTGAAGACCGTCATCCCCGAGGCGCAGCGGCTCGACCGCCGCAACCGCGATGAGATGCATCAGGTGCGTCAGCGGCTCGCGATCATGTCCCAGCGCCTCGAACACTTCGAGAGAGATCCGGCGCAACATCCCCAGGACCGGCGCCGGCCTGGTTATGTCGACCTCGACCGGTTCGACCCCTCGCCTGAAGAGCTCGCTCGCCAGCGGGAGGAGACCATGCAGCGCTTTCAGGAGTCCGTCGGCGCACTCGCCGAGCGAAATCTCTCAGAGGCTCTGAAGGCCGCCGTCAATGAAGCTTCGCCCCTGCCGCCTACAGCGTCGGTAACGGTCGACACCCCGACCGCCGCTCCCGTCCGCGAACAGCCATCAGTGCCGGCACCAGCCCCCGCACCGGAGGTTGCGCCAACTGCTGCTCCCGCGGCCCCCGCTCGCGGGCCTGGCAGCCGCCCCGCTTATCTGGACGAGAAGAACCCGAAGGGAACCCGGTTCCGCTACGAGCCTTTCTCGTACCGACCCGACCGCCCCCAGAATACGAAGTCGCGCGCCAGCACCTGGAAGCCCTCTGGTCCTAAACTAGAGCCGGTGACGCCGCAGCCGACGCCTGCCGCCACGGCCGTCAAACCAGCGGTCAGCGCACCCGCCACCCAGCCGCAGGCAACAAGGCCTCCCACGGCCTCTACGCCTCCCGTGGCCGCAAACCCTCCGGCTCGCGCGAATACCCCCTCGCCCGCGGCCGCTCTTAGTGCTGCGCCTCGCGCTGAGGTTCCAAAGCCAGTCGTCACAGCAAAGCCGGTCGCCGCACCAACTGCGCCGGTAGCCGCCAAGCCGTCGGTACCGCGCGAAGCTCCTCAGCCTGCAGTGCCGAAGATCGAGAAGCCTGTCGTGCGCGCCCCAGAACGGCCGGCAACGCCAGCGCCGGCGGCCAAGCCTGAGCCGCGCGGAACCGTCACGCTGACCCAGAAGCCCGTCCTGCCGCCGAAAATCATCAGCGGCATGATCATCGAGGGAAAGAAAACGCAGCCGCTGCAGGTCGAAAAGACGAAGACCGAGACCTCGATCGCTCCACCGGCCACAGACCAGAAGGCTTCGAAGTCCGAACAGATGACCCTACCGCTCGGCCGTCCAGAGCAACCTGTGCCGTCTGTGCCGACTTTCCCGAAAAAGCCGTCGGACAAGAAGGGGCGCAAGAAAGGCCCAGACCGCAACGAGGGTCCAGAACGATAGGCACTGGGCCGCCTCACGGCGGCCCGGTCTTACGGGAAGAGCATCGAGACAACCCGCCACGGTGTCCCACGCAGCTCCGCGCCGCCCTCATCTCGGGCGACGCCATCCTTGATGCGTCCGATCCCGGTCACCACAGTCCGGTTCAGAACAAGCACCAGGTCGCCTTCCTCGATCTTCACAGACCGATCAGCGAGGATCTTCGCGCTGGCGGACACGAAATTCCATCCAAGGCTGCGACCCTCAATCACAATCTGGTCGCTGGTGAAGCCTTTGGACGTCGCCCTCAAAACCATCTCAGGCCAGTCCTCGCTCGCCCGATCATAGGCAAGCCGACGCGCATTCCTGTCGTCAGAGCGAATGAGGTCCTCGTTACCGACAGAGTCGAGAGCGGCCTGAAGATCGGCCGCCGCGGCAAAACCAAATGCGCCAGCCAGCTGCATCATCTCCTCGTCGGAGGGAATGCGGGCGCCGATCTCGAATTCCCGCACGAGCCAGGCCTTCAAGCCCGATTGCGCGCCGTCGGCGCCTTCGCACAAAGCGCGGACAGAGAGCCGACGAGCCCCACGCAGCGCCTTCAGCTTCCGCGCGAAGCCTCCTTGGGAAGCGCTCTTGTGGTCGATAAGTTGCTTCCACAAATTGGTCGCGGTCGTTGCGAGATCCGCCCCAAGGAGGTCGTTGGTGGTCACACCGAGATGCGCCGCGATATTGGTCAGAACATCGCTGTTGGCGACGCGCGACCCACGCTCGATCATACCGAGGTAAGACGAGCTGATGCCGGCCATCCGGGCCAAGGCGGCCATTTCCATATTCTTCGACATCCGCACCGCTCGAACGCGATTTGGGAAAAGACCTCGATCTTCTGTCACAGGCATTCTGCTTAAGTGATGGTGGTTGATTTGATATCGGAATGTATCGGGAAACCCCGGTAATTCCAAATAAATTGAGACCTTGACGGCAACGTTCAAGCCCCTGCCGGGCAGCAAGGCGACTGCAAACGGCCGCGGTGGCGATCTGGTGGTTGCTCTAGTTGGGCGACCGGGCTAAAACACCAGTATAAATTTTATTCCGCCCGATTTTCTCTTTGATTTTTTTCGATCGGCAATGCGCCTCTCATTTCTTGTTCGAATAGCGTCTTTGGATTCAGCGGCGATCACGCCGGCTGTTCGATTGGCTGCATACCTTGCAGTCAAAGAGACCGTGCTTGAGCACCAGGCGCCGAAGGCAGCGCAGGTCACCCCTCGCGCGTGGGACAAAATCCGGCCCATGCTCTCGTCGGCATTTTCATTCTCGGCCGGGAAGATCACTCTCCCGCCTGACTGCGATATCGACGAATTCGACCTGCTGTTTCTCCGCACCGAGCTCAGGCTCGACCCGGCGAAAAAGAAAGAGCCTCGATATCCAACCGACCCTCGCGTCTTGGATATGATCGATCTGGGCATTCAGCCGGCGGAGGCTTCCAAACTCGCCAAATTCATCGTTCGCACCTACGGCGAGTCCCATCTCTCGAAGGCCATCAGCGCCTCGAAGGAAAAGGTGCCCCCTCCGCTCGAGCCCGCCAATTACCTGCTGGCCGTCGTCAAAGCCAACGTCAACGCTGTCGCGAGCAATGGGCTGGTAGTCGCCGGCATGCGCCCGAAGCGCACAAGGCGCTTCGTCCGCGTCGCCAATCCTGAGGCGGCCAAAACTGAGCTCGTCGGCTGGGAGGCCCCGTCCTCAACCGACGGCGGCATCGCTCGCTACGCAAATGGAAACAGGCGCCTGATCTACAGGCTGCGAAATGGCCACCTGCAATTCGTCGATCCGAAGCCGGATCAGCAGGTCCCCGGCGCAGAGCAGGATCCCGGCGTCATAATCGAAGATTGATATGGCAGCAGATACACTCGCCCTCGAGCGCCAGGTGCTCGGCTCAATCCTGCGCGACCCCACCCTCTACAATGTCGCGGAATCCCTGAAACCAGAGGACGTGGAAGACCACGCCTGCAAGGACGTCTGGCTCGCGATCCAGAGCATCGCTCACTCCGGAACGGTGATCGACACCCAGTCCGTCATCGGTTCCTGCATCTTCGCAACTGCAGCCGACGTGAGCGAGATCGCGAAATATGGACATGTCGACCGCGACCGTCTCGCCAAGGCGGTCACGACGCTGGTCGATACCCGGCGCGCTGCTGCACTCGAGACGGAGCTGACCCGGCAGCTGGGAACGCTGCGAGGCGACGGGCAGTGGCGCCGCGCCATTAGCGAGCTCCTGACCGCCCTCAGCGCAGACTATGGCGGCTACAGGTCGAAGTCCGCGACAAGCGCCCGTCACGCGGCCCTTCAGAAGCTCCGGATGGCGACAAGCGAAGCGATCCCGACTGGTCTACCCGCGCTGGACGAGCGTCTTGGGGGTGGCATGCGAGGTGGCTGGCTCATTGGCGTCGGGGCATTCGCCAAGACCGGTAAGACCACCCTCGTCGCGACAATCAGCGGCAATCTCGACCGCCAGAGGGTGCCGCATCAGGTGTTTACGCTTGAGCGCAGCGAAACCTACATCGAGGAGCTCAAGGCTGCTCGCGACATGGGGATCAACATCACCCAGCTAGGCAAGCACGTCGACGCTTTCGAACAGCGGCTCAATGAGCCGTCCTACGCGGAATACATCCACTCCCGATCGATCACCGTCGAGGAAATCCGGCACGAGATCCTGTCGGGGGTGCGCAAGAAGGGCATCCGGGCCGCATTCATCGACTACTGGCAGCTCATCGCGACATCAGCCAAGGGCTTGCGCGCAGACAGCCGGAACGAAGAGCTCGGCCGCCAGGTGCAGCTCATCGCGGACACAGCCGGCGACGCCGGCATTCCCATCGTCCTCACGTCGCAGCTCAACGATAACGGCGCGCCGCGGGAATCGAACGCCATTAAATTCGCCGCGAACATCTTCCTCATCCTTCAGCGGGACCAGAACGCCGCAGAGGCCTGGTTCGAGAACGTCGTCACGAACATCACAGAGCCGCTGAACATCGGAAGCATCAACGATCCCGCCCTGATGTTCAGGAGCGACGTCGGGCCGTTTTTTGACGCCCCGTGATTTTTAATCATGATTTTCCCGGTGATATCTGTCATGGGATTGCGGCAACTAAATCCCACTGATAAAATGGCTTTAAAGGCCAATCCTGTTCATAGGCCAATTTATTCGAATTTTCGGAGCAACCATTCCATGCGCATCAAGCATTTCCTCTTCCTCGCCCTCGGCGCGATCGCGCTCGCCGCGTTCATCATGCCCGACGCCGCCCTTGCTCAGGCAAGTGGAAATGGCGGGGTGTTCCAAACCCTTTCGAATAAAGGGACGACCACATTCACTAATCTGCGAGTAATCATGTTCATCATCGCAGGTTTCGGCATCATCGGCATGGCCGCAATGGCGTTTTTCGGCAAGTTCGACTGGCGCTGGACTTTCTCGATGGGCGGTGGACTCATCATCTTGGCGGCGGCGGGCGGCATCATCTACTATGCGACACATCCCGAGGAGGGCGGCACCGTCGGCGGTGGCCTGACTACACTTCAGGGCAACGACACCCTCCAGTAAGCGCAGCCCCTCAAAAAGGCCCCGCAAGGACATTCCTTGCGGGGCCTTTTTCATGCCCGGATGCGAGCGAAATACGCGCTTCCGATACCGCGCGTGGTCAAACAAATGCTAGGACGCGGGTGCCGATCCGGCTATATATCCGGAATAAACTGGATTTTTTCATGCGCGACATTTCTTTTCGAATTTATCGACCTGTGGCGCTGCCGCAAAAATTTTTCGGTGCGCCGGCGATGCCGGCTTTCCTGAATTTCTTCGTGTCGATCTTCCTGCTCATGGCGGCGGCCACGTTCGAATTTTTCTTCCCGCCGTTCTTCGTCGCTTCGGGCATCGGTGGGCATATCGCACTGATGCTCTACGGCGCGCGCGAGCCGCACGTCACCACCCTCATTCAGACCGGGCACAAGTCGCGCCGGCGCCCCAATAACTTCGGGCGTCGCTCGAAGACCCATACATTTCAGCCCTGATCGATCTGGCAATGGAAAACGAAACCCTTCAGCTCCTTTCAAACGGCAACGTGCTTCTCCGCACGACCGCCCTCCTCCTCAGCTGCGGCGCAGCCGCCGGCGCTGCCAGCTTCCTGATCCCGGCCGCAATGGATCGGCTGCTACCGCCCCCGACCCAGGACCGGCTCGGGGATTTTCTGCTGTTCGATCGCATGGTCGATGGCGCTGTCATCGCCATGAAGGACAAGCGCTACGCGGCCGTGATCAACATTCGCGGTGCCGAACTCACTCTCTGTCGCGATGAAGATCATGACGACCTGTGGGGTGCGAGAAAGCATTTGTGTGACGAGTTGCAGAAAAAGCCGCAGATCGACCAGATCAATGTCTTCCAGGTCAAGGAACGCTCGCCGATCCGGCAAGAAGCGCGCCACACCAACAAGCTCCTGCGCGAGATCTCCGACAAGTGGAACGACAATTTCCAGGCGAGCTACCGCCTGCGCCACTACATGCTCGTCTTCATCAAGGCCTCTTCCGACGAGGAAGCGGTCGAACTGATGGACGACGCCACCCGCTTCATCATCGACGCGCTGTCCGACTACCAGCCCAGCCTGATGCGCGAGGCGCAAGATGGTGCGCCTGGGGCTCAAAACCACGAGGGGCCGCTGGCAGCGCTCGCGGCAATCATCTCGCCAGTGACCAAGCCCAAGCCCCACAGCGCCGGCTGGCGTGACAGCGTCAGCCACCTCCTGACCGCCGACCAGGTCTCCTTCCGCGAAGAGAAGAAGGGGATCATCACCTTCAAGGGCGCGTCAGAGACCAAGCACGCCATCATCGTCAACATCCGCGACTGCGGCGAGAAGACCTCGGAATCGGTGATGCGCGACATTCTCGCGCTCGATGCCGAGATCGTCGTCTATCACTCGATCCACCCGCGCAACACCGCCCGGGAATTGCTGACGCTGGGCCGCGAGGCCAAGTCCTCGCCCTTCATGAACCTCTCGATCACGGCCGGCGAGGAATACCTCGAGGTCACGAAAATGCTCGAGGGCCAGTCGGGCAACAAGGCAGCGCTGCTGAACTACTCCATGCACGTCGTGGTCTACGGCGCGACCCCGAAGGAATGCAGCGCGATCGAGAGCCAGGTGAACGCCATCCTGGCCCGCACCGGCGGCACCCCCGTGCGCGAGCGCAACACCGCCCAGGCCGTCTGGTTCTCGATGTTCCAGTTCGACAAGTTCTGGCCGCGGATGTACCGCCTGCTCTCGCCCAATGTCGCCAGCAATCTCTATTTTCAGCGTCAGAACGACGGCATGAAGAAGTCGGATTGGCTCAACGAGCCGCTGACCTACTTCAAGACGAACCTGGGCGGCGCCTACGCCTTCCAGCTCCACGCCACCGAGGAACGGCAGGCCCCGGGCCATGCCGTGATGATCGGCCCGACCGGCAAGGGCAAGACCACCTTCGTCTCCTTCCTCGCAGCCCAGGCGATGCGAATCCCGAACCTGCGGACCTTCTTCTTCGACCGCCATTACGGCCTCAAGGTCTTCACCGAATGCGTCGGCGGCAAATACGTCACCTTCGACGGCAACACGGCGGCGACCATGAACCCGCTGCATCTCGACGACTCGCCTGAGAACCGCGCCTTCCTGTTCCGCTTCCTCAAGACGCTTTCGGGCCTGAACACGGCCAAGGCCGAGGAAGAGATCGCGCGCGCGGTCAAGGTCGTCTACGACATGAACATGCCGCGCGACAAACGCCGGCTGCGCGACATCCAGCAATCCTCCTTCTCGGCCGAGGGCGGCGTCCGCGCCAACCTGCGACGCTGGACCGAAGACGGCCAGTACGGGGCTTATTTCAACGCCGCCGAAGACACGCTCGACCTGCGCAACAACCGCATGATCGCGCTCGACATGACCACGATCCTGCGCGAGGACGCCTCGATCGCGACCCCGGTGCTCGACTACCTGACGCACCGTCTGCGCATGCTCTCGAAGGAAACCGGCGACCCCGCGCTGATCTTCATCGACGAGACCGAGCCCATGCTGGCTAACCGGGAATTCGCGATGAATTTCGTCAAGGTGGGCCTCCAGGAGGGTCGAAAGGCACGGCAGGCCTATATCCTGGCCTTCCAGCGGCCCGAAGCCATCAAGCAGGCCGGCATGTCCGAACTGATCCGCGGCCAGTGCCAGACCGGCATTTTCCTGCGCAATCCCATGGCCAGCCCGGACGACTACAGCGAGTGGGATCTCAACCCGGCGGAATTCGCGTTCATCGCCGACCGCGAGTTCTCGGGAAATCCCTACGCCGTGCTCCTGAAGAAATACGCCACCGGGGAATCCGTCGTGCTCGACTTCAACATGTCCTCGCTGGGACGCTACTTCAACGCCTTCCAGTCCGGGAACACCGACATCCGCCTGCTTCAGGCGATGAAGGACAAGCACGGCGACAATTTCCTCTATCACTATCTCGACGCACCGCGTTGACCGAGCGGCTTATATCGGCAGTTTGTTGATTTAAGCCGAATTTAGCACTAGAGAAAATGGCGACGGCGACAACGCCCGTCGCCATTTTAATTTAATTTCCAAGCGCCTCGAATTTCGGAGAGAATAAATGCGCGTAATTTCTCGGTTCGTGGTTTCATGCGCTGTAGCCGTGAGCCTTCTGGGCGCACCGGTCGCTCACAACTGGAACCCCATCCAGCAGCCGGTCTATGCGCAGACGCCGACGATCGACCTTTCGAGCCTCGCGAAGCTCAAGGAGATCATCGGGACGGTCAATCAGCAGCTCGGCCAGCTCAACACGATCTTCAATACCGTCAACCAGATCAACAAGGTGATCGGGATGGTCGGGTCGGGCAACATCACCGGCATCCTCGGAATGCTCGGCCTCGACGTCAGCAGCATCACCAAATGCATCAGCGCTGTGAAGGGAATTTCCAGCGGCGGGCTCGGCAAGGGCCTGAGCGGCGTCCAGAGCATCATGGGCGGCCTTCAGGGCTGCTCGGCCAGTGTCGGCCTCTCGGGCATCGCCCCGTCCATTCCCGGCCTCGACACCCTCTCCCAGGCCGTCACCACGGCGACCGGCTTCGCACAGCAGTACCAGAACGTCGCAACGGCGTTCAAATCCGGTGGCACGGTCGGCATGGCGAGTGAGGCACTCAAGTCCGGCCTCTACCTCACCGGAGGCATGACGCAGCAGAGTGTCGAGAACACCAACAAGATCCGCGGCATTGTCGCGCGGCAGTCGGCCGTCGATGGGATGGCGGTTGCCATCCAGGGCAAGACCTATCTCGAAAAAGCCCCCGAGGACATCAAGTCCCTCGCCGAGAGCGCCAAAAACGCAAAAGACCTGCGCGGGGACGTTTCCGTCAACAACGCAATCATGATGAAGGTGCTCGAGCAGCTCCAGCAGCTCAACGCGCAGATGGCCGCGCTCAACCAGCAGCGCGCGTCGGGCTTCATCGCCGGGGATGCGCACACGTTCTCCAATAACGGCAACTGACACAAGCCGCGGGTACTGAAAATGCGTTCGAGAATAGCCACCCTGCTGCGGCTTATTGGCTTTGCGCTCGCGCTGTCGCTATGGTCAGCGGCGCCGGCAAAAGCAGTAGTGCCATGCGCTGAACCTGTCACGTGGTTGCAAATATGCTGCCCGAAACCTTGTCCGATCCTGGACCCGCAGGCCTTCGCCCAGAATACCCTCAAATCTGTCCTTGAGGACCTCAAGCTCGCCTCGATGTTTCAGCAAGCGCTTTCCTGGAAAGAGCAGCTCGACGAGTGGGGCAAGACGATCAGCGCCATCAACGGGCTGATCAACCAGGTCATGGGCACGGTCAAGGGCGGCATCTCCGCTTTCACGCCGTCCGCCAACATCCCCTCGGGGCTCACCTCGAACCCGCTGAACATCAGCCAGACCGCCGGCCAGATCGCGAAGCTGTTCATGCAGCCCAGCGACAGCGTCACCGGGAGCCATGACGATGCCAAGCGCCGCGGCTCGGTCATCAGCCAGGGCTATGTCGATGGCTTGGCCACCGCACTCGAGGCCCGCTCCAAGCTCGAAAAGACGCCTGAGGAAATCAAGAAGATCGCCGAGGTGATCGAGAAGGGCAGAAGCTCAGGCTTGACCTCCGGCAACGAGGCCGAGAACGTCCGCAGCGACTTCGCCTCGATGAACCAGGCCAGGCTTGGCATGCTGCAGGCCCTGCAGAACGCCACCAATCTCGGCGTCACCCTCAACACGACGGAGTCCTACGAGGCGATCGGGACGCTTGGCCCCGACACCACCGCGGCCAAGTCGAGCTGGGGTACGGCGTCTGCGCCGGCCTCGCCCTATGGCTCGGCCGAGCAAGGTCTGGCGAAGACGCAAAGCTCCGGCATCGGGGCTAAGGACGCCACCCACGCGATGCGCGCGAGCTCCGATCAGGCCTTCCAGCGTTACGACAACCTCGTCGAGCGCGCCAACCAGATCCACAATGCGGCGACGTCTTACGTCGGCATGATGGCAACGGTCGCCCTCAACCAGGAGACCATCGCCCATTACGAGCTCTCCCGGAACATGGCGAGCCAGCAGCGCGCGATCGTCTCCTCGGGGCTTGCGCTGTTTTACGCCGACGCCAATGAGGCCTTCAACCGCATGGCCGTGCAGTCTGTCGGCGAGGACGGCATGAGCGGGCTGAACCCCTATCAGTGGGCCGATAGTTTTGCCCAGCAGCCGGCCGCCCAGATGGGCCAGGACGCGATCGTCTCGACGGCGCTTCTCAACCCCAGCGCCTATGGCACGACGATCTGCGAGGACGAGACGCTCAGCGAAGGTGGCGATGGCGGCTCGACCAAGAAGGTCGCGAAATTCAAAGTGCCGCCGGCGGTGAACGCCGCCAAGAGCGTCATCGGGATCTATCTCAACCCCGAGAAGCTGATGTGCGGCGAATTGCTCGCCAAATGGCTGTCGCTGCCGCAGGAGCCCGTGTTCGACGTCTACAACGACCAGGCCAAGGCCGAGGTCTACGGGCCCGACGTCAACCGCACCACCACCACCGACGAGGCCGCGACCAAGGCCGCGCGAGAAGAGCTGTTCCGGGACAACCCGAATGCCGGGATGGAGCAGGCCATGAAATACTGGATCAACCTGCAGAAGCGCTCGCTGTGGTATTACGATTTCGCCTGCGGAACGACACTCGCCGCCGATCCTGCCGATCAGGGCCAGTGCGAGGTCTATGATCGCAATGCCAATCCCAACGCGCGCGCCGGCGGCGCACAGGGCGTGATCAACAACCTCTACCGCGCCATCGACACCATGATCGCCACCATCAATGATCCCGAGGTGACCCTGGTCCTGCAAACGCCGGAACTGCAGGGGCGCGCACCGGTCGACATCACCCGCTACGACAACGTTCGCAGCGAGATCGACCAGTTGATCGGCGCCGCAGGTCAGGCGCGCACGCAGGTCAACGAAGCCGTCATGGCCGAGCCGATGTATGCGCAGCGCGACGCTAGCCTGCGCAACGTCGCCATCGCCATGCGCGAGGACACCGGCTTCCAGCGCTGGACCAACACGGCGACCGACGGCGCCACCCCCAACACCAGCGAGTGCGGCAACGGCCCGTGCTGGGGTCTTGGCATCGCCGACTGGAACAGCCCGGTGACGATCTCAGGCTATGTCGCCCCGATGCCGCAGCCCTCGCCGGCCTTGTCCGTCACCAGCCCCGCGATCGACTGCAGCAACCCGGCTGAGGCGGTCTACTGCCAGCCGGTCCAGAACCCGGGCACTCCCTATCCGGTGCGCCCGCAGACCGCGTTCCAACCGACGGTCATGATCGCGCCGCCCTATATCGGCCAGCAGCGCTAGAACGCCTCGCTCCCCCGCGCAGGCCACACGACGAGACGGAAAGCCCGGAGAGATTTCGGGCTTTCTTGTTTTCGAAATTCCAGCTAAATATGATCGCAAATAAAGCCCATAAAATCGCTATCAGCATTTTTCGCCAGATATCTTTTTTCGAATTAAATCCCTTAGAGAGTTTCGGTAGTGAGAAAATTTCTTTTGGTTTTGGGCGCGGCAGCGCTCCTCAGCGGCTGCGCGTCGAGCTCCTACACCCAATACCCCATCGGCATTGGCCCAGGTCCGAATGCGCTCAAGCGCTCGCCATGTGCCTGCATTCTCCTGCCCAACCTGGCACAGGAGCCGGCATAATCATGGGTATGTCATTTGGCCGGAAAAAGACCGCGCCCGTGCTGGATGAGAATCCGAGCGGTGACCAGCTCGGCACGTATCCGACGAAGGTCGACGACCTCAAAAGCTCGCATCTGCGGTTTCACAAGAATTTTCGCGTTGAGCACGTCATCATCGGATCCCTGCTGATCCTCTGCATCGTTCAGGCGAACGTCATCATGCAGATGTTCCCGCTCTACCGTGTCGTGCCGTTCTTCGTGACCTTTTCCGACAAGGACGAGCAGGTTGTGCGGATCCAGCCGCCGACGGGCAATCTCCGAAGCCTCGATATCCTGACCGAGGCAAATGTTCGGGAATATGTGAAGCTGCGCAACACGATCAGCCGCGACGACAGCATCAACATCGCGCGCTGGGGCGGCAAGATCGAGAACATGTCGACCCAGGAAATCTACGACGGGTTCCTGTCGGAAATTAAGCCGGTCTACGAGGCGGCGAAGGCGGGCAAGTTCACGCGCTCGACCATCATCGACTCTGTCGCGAAAGTGCAGGACGGCTATTTTCGCGTCGATTTCACGACGCACGACAGGACGATCGGCTCGGGCCTTGCAGACACGCAGGAGCGCCAGAATTCCTTCTCGGTCGAACTGCGCGCGCAGAACCGTCCGCAGGACGTCACCTACAACAGCCGCTTTCAGAACCCGCTTGGCTTCAAGGTGGTCTCCTACACCGTCGTTCCGCGTCGAAACACGCAGAACTGATCGGTCCGCCAGCAATCAAGCCCAAGAGTCAAACCATGCTCTTCCAGCGATCAGTAGCCGCGCTTGCGGCCTGCAGCATGATGGTCTGCTCTGCGCAGGCCCAGAATGCGAACTACCCCAACTATCCGGCCAATGCGACGGCCGCGCCTGCAGTGGCACAGGCGGCGCCGCCAGCGCCGCAATCGCCCGCCGCCGAACCACTGTCGGCGCCGGTGCCAAACGTTCAGCCCCGCTCGGCCGCAGGAACTCCTGGCGCGCGCGACCGCGGCCGCTCGCCCGCAGAGCTGAAGCCACTCGGTCTTGAGCAAAAGGCCTGGGCGAACCCGCGTGAGAACATGGGCCCCCGCCAGAGCATGCCCGGATTTCTTCGGGTGACCTGGCGGCCGGATACCGTGACCACCATCAACATCCGTGAGGGCATGCTGACCGTCATCAGGTGGCCGATCTCCGAAACGATCCTCAGCCGAGAGCTCAGCGACAGCAAGACGTTCGAATCCCGAATTGGGCCCGATCAGCGGTCGATTATCGTCCGCAGCGTGTTCTCCGGCGTCGACGGAAATATGGTCGTTTATGGCCAGTCCGGAAACGTCTACAACATCTACCTACGGTCGACGGCCTTCAACAACGACAAGCTCCCCGACACGACGGTCGAGATGATCGTCGAGGGCCTCGGCTCGAACTACGGCGGAACGCTCCATTCCACCGCGCCGGCCTCCGCGCCGTATGACGACTACCGCGATCTCTACAAGCCGGCCGTTACCTCGCGCGTCGAGGAATTCAAGGCCGGCAGCCGCGAGTGGGCCAATACCTCCCCGGTCTCCGGGAAGGACATGGACACGAACATCGACATCCTCGTGCCCGACAAGGCCGACCAGGCCATCGCGCCAATTCGAGCCTGGCACGACAAGAACTTCACCTACCTCGACTTCGGCCCCAACGCCTCGTCGATGAACCAGTGGCCGGTGGCGTCGCTCATCACCGATGGATCTGAGAGCCCGATCGGCTCACGCACGACCGGTCCAAACGGGTCGATCATGATCATCGAAGCGATCGGCGATATCGTTCTTCGAAATGGCCGGCATATGGTCTGCTTGAAGCTGCGCAACCAGCCCGACAACCGCGTTTCGCCGTCGACGAACGTCGCTCGCAACGATGGTGTCGCCACGACAGCGCCGGCCGCCGTCCATGACGTCAGACCTGCAAAGCCGACGGCGGCAAAGCCCGCACCAGCGCGGAAGATCATTCGCAAAGGCGAGGCTGCGCCCGTCGTCACGAAGTCGAAGGCCGTCGCTGCGGCTAAGCCCGCTGCACCCGTCAAGGAAGCCCCGCGTCCGTTCCAGTTCGACGCGTCTGGCCTCACCGGCAAGATCCACTGAGGCCGACCATGGATGAAAACCGCAATACTCGTTACAAGCGCCTCGCAATCATCCTGGCCGTTTCAGCCGGATTCTCGACAGTCGCCTACGGCGTCTGGCGCGTCGCGCAGAACGAAACCGCCAAGACCGTCGAAGCCCCACGTCCGGCTCCAGCGCAGATGTTCGAGCCCATCCCGGCCGAGCCGGTAAAGGTCGAGAGCATCGTCGGAGAACTCGTTGTCGCCCCCTCCACGCTCGCGATGGGGACGGTGACGATTGGCGAGGGATCGTTCGCGGGCTCCTTCTCCGTCCGCGCCGAGAAGCGGCCGATCCTGATTGTCAACGGCGGTCGGATTCCAGGCCATCGTGGCGGAGTAAAAGCAGGCCACTGGCGTTGGTGAGCGGCGGATATGGCGAGGGCCCCGATCGGGGCCCT
>NZ_JBHSLU010000073.1:21257-97898 GCF_042655245.1 Allobosea massiliensis
GAGGATGCGGTAGCGGCTGAATGGTTTGCAAGATTGTGATCGGAATCATTTGTAGATGAATTTGTGGCTGATCCCGCTGGTGCCGTTCTTCGCGGCAGTCTTTCCACCGTTGACGATCCGCTCGGGCCGGAATGTCTGCGCCGTGGTAACGGGCCTGGCGACGTTGCTCGCCCTCGCGCTGCTGCTTTCGCATGCGCCGGGCGTCTATCGTGGCGAGATCGTCCAGGCGCGGCTGGACTGGCTGCCGCAGCTCGGGCTGTCGTTCTCGTTCTTCATCGACGGCCTCGGCCTGTTCTTCGCCACGATGATCCTCGGCATCGGCCTGCTTGTGATCGTCTACGCGCGCTATTACCTCAGCCGCAACGACCCGATGGGGCGCTTCTACGCCTATCTGCTGCTGTTCCAGGGCGCGATGGTCGGTGTCGTCGTGTCTGACAACATCCTGCTCCTGCTGGTGTTCTGGGAACTGACCAGCCTGACCTCCTTCCTGCTGATCGGCTATTGGCGGCACCTGCCCGAGGCGCGGCAGGGCGCACGGATGGCGCTGGTCGTCACCGGCGGCGGCGGGCTGCTGCTGATCGCCGGCATGCTGATGCTGGGCAACATCGCCGGATCCTACGACCTGTCGGTCATCCTGCAGCGAGGCGATCTGATCAAGGCCTCGCCCCTCTATCTGCCGATGCTGCTGCTCATCCTCGGCGGCGCCTTCACAAAATCGGCCCAGTTCCCATTCCACTTCTGGCTGCCGCATGCGATGGCGGCGCCGACGCCGGTGTCGGCCTATCTGCATTCAGCCACGATGGTGAAGGCGGGCGTCTTCCTGCTGGCGCGCCTGTGGCCGGTGCTGGCCGGCACCGATGCCTGGTTCCTGATCGTGGCGCCCGTGGGGCTCGTCACCATGCTGGTGGCGGCCTGGATCGCGATCTTCAAGGATGACCTCAAGGGGCTGCTGGCGTTCTCCACCGTCAGCCATCTCGGGCTGATGACGATGCTGCTGGGCTTCGGGACGCCGATGGCGGCGGTGGCCGCGGTGTTCCACATCCTCAATCACGCGACCTTCAAGGCGGCTCTCTTCATGGGCGCCGGCATCGTCGACCACGAGACCGGCACGCGCGACATCCGACGGCTCGGCGGTCTCATGACGCTGATGCCGATCACCGCGACGCTGGTGCTGATCGCCTCTGCCGCGATGGCGGGCATCGCGCCGCTGAATGGCTTCCTGTCCAAGGAGATGATGCTCGAGCAGGCCCTGCAGACCTCCTATGCCGGCATTCCCTGGCTGTTCCCCGTGATGGTCGGTCTGGCGACGCTGTTTTCGGTCGCCTATTCGGTCAGGCTGGCGGTCGCCGTCTTCTTCGGTCCGCAGCGACACGACTACCCCGCCCACCCGCATGACCCGCCGGCGGGCATGTGGCTGCCGGTTGCGGTGCTGGTTGTGCTGGTGGTGGCGATCGGGCTCCTGCCGGCGCTGATCGCCGGGCCGATCGTCGCGCGCACGGCGATGGCCGTCATCGGCGGTCCGCTGCCCTCCTCCTATTACCTCGCGCTCTGGCACGGGGTCACACCGGCCCTGCTGGTCAGCATCGCGGCGCTGATCGCCGGCACGGCCCTGTTCCTCGCCTATCGCCGGGTCGAGGCGTTCCGTCTGTCCCTGCCGCGCCCCGACGCGAAGACGCTGTTCGATCGCGTCATCCGCCGGCTGGTGGCGGGGGCCAGCTGGAGCATCGCGCGCTCGCATACCGGATCGCTGCAGCTCTATTTCGTCGTCATCCTCGCTGCCGTGCTCGTGCTGGCGGCCGGCGGGTTCTGGAGTGCCTCACATGGGAGCGGCGCGCGGGCCACGCTGCCGATGTCGCTGCCGGCTGTCGTGGCCTGGTTCGCACTCGTCGGGGCCAGCCTTGTGGCGGCGCTGCGCCACCATGATCGCGTCTTTGCGCTGATCCTGACGAGCGTCGTCGGCCTGGTCGTCTCGCTCGCCTTCCTGCAGTTCTCGGCGCCGGATCTCGCGTTGACCCAGATCTCCGTCGACGTGGTAACGACCGTTCTGCTGCTCCTGGCCCTCAATCTGCTGCCGAAGACGACGCCGAAACAGAGCAGCCTCGCCTTGCGCTGGCGCGATGCCGGCATCGCGACGGTGGCGGGCCTCGGTGCCGCGGGACTGGTCTATGCCGTGATGACACGGGGCTTCGAGACCATCTCCACCTATCATCTGGAGCAGTCGAAGCCCGGGGGCGGCGGCACCAATGTCGTCAACGTCATTCTGGTCGACTTCCGCGGCTTCGATACCTTCGGCGAGATCATCGTGCTCGGCATCGCCGCGCTGGCGATCTTCGCGCTGCTGGACCACCCCTTCGGACGACCCGCGGCGCGCCGGCTGGCGAGTATCCGCTTCGCGGAAGAGGCTCGCGACGCCCACCCCCTGATGCTGGTGGTGGCGACGCGGGCGCTGCTGCCGCTGGCGCTGACGGTGGGCGTCTACATCTTCCTGCGCGGGCACAACCTGCCGGGCGGCGGCTTCATCGCCGGTCTCGTCGTCGCGATGGCGCTGATCATGCAGTACATGGCCAGCGGCTATGTCTGGGCGAATGCCCGCGCCCGCCTCGACTCCCAGGCGATGATCGGGGCCGGCATCGTCATCGCCGGCCTGACCGGCATCGGTTCCTTCGTGTTCGGGCGGCCCTTCCTGACGAGTTCTTTCGGCTATTTCTCGCTGCCGTTCGTCGGGACGTTCGAACTGGCGACGGCGATGGCCTTCGATCTCGGCGTTTTCCTCGCCGTCGTCGGGGCCGTGCTGCTGTCGCTGTCGCAGATCTCACGTGTCCAGCAGCGGGCCGAGCGCTCGCCTGCCACGGACCATCCGATGGATATCGTGATCGAGGCCGACACGGCCGTGGCGAAGGAGGTGTGACATGGAACTGCTTGTCGCCAGCGCCACGGGCGTGATGACGGCGGTGGGGATTTACCTCCTGCTGCGCGCACGGACGTTCCCGGTCATTCTCGGTCTGACCTTCCTGACCTATGCGGTGAACCTCTTCCTGTTCGCGATGGGCCGCCTGACGATCAACCAGCCGCCGGTCATCAGCCCACTGGCAAGCGCCTATGCCGACCCGCTGCCGCAGGCGCTCGTCCTGACCGCGATCGTGATCTCCTTCGGCATGACAGCTCTGATCGTTGTGCTCGCGCTGCGCGGCTTCCTGGAGTCGGGAAGCGACGAGGTCGATCTCGCTGTGTCCGGCGAGGGCGACGCGGCCCGGATCCGGACCGACGTAGACAAGGCGCGGCTGCCAGCATGAACAACTCGATCGTCCTTCCCACGGTTCTGCCGGCGATGACGGCGGCGCTGCTCATCCTGGCGCTGCCGCATCACCTCAAGCATCAGCGCGTCGTCTCGGTTGCGTCCACCATTCTGGCGCTGGCCCTGGCCATCGGCCTGCTCGTGCTCGCCGGCGACGGAACGCCGCGGGCTTATTTCCTCGGCAACTGGCCGGCCCCCTTCGGCATCGTGCTCGTGCTCGACCGGCTGTCGGCCATCATGCTGCTGCTCAGTGCGGCGCTGGCGCTGATGGTGGCAGTCTATGCCTGTGCCGGCTGGGACACGCGTGGACGGCATTTCCATGCCCTGCTGCAGTTCCAGCTGCTCGGCGTCAACGGCGCCTTCCTGACAGGCGACCTGTTCAACCTGTTCGTCTTCTTCGAGGTCATGCTGATCGCCTCCTATGGGCTGATGCTGCATGGCGGCGGCGCGCCGCGGCTGAAGGCGGGCTTCCACTATGTCGCGATCAACCTGATCGCCTCGACGCTGTTCCTGTTCGGCGTCGGTCTGATCTACGCGATCACCGGCACGCTCAACATGGCCGATCTGGCGGGCAAGGTCGCGGCGGTGTCCGCGGACGACCAGGCGCTGCTGAAGACAGGAGCGATGCTGCTGTTTGCGGTCTTCGCGACCAAGGCGGCGTTGGTGCCGCTGCACTGGTGGCTGCCCAGCGCCTATGCGGCGACATCCGCGCCGGCTGCGGCCATGTTCATGATCATGACCAAGGTCGGCGCCTATGCGATCATCCGCGTCTACGGGCTGATCTTCGGTGCGGATGCGGGGCCGCTGGCCGCCATGGTCGCGCCGATCGTGATCCCCGCAGCGCTCGTCACGCTGATCGTTGGCGCCATCGGCGTGCTCGCCAGTCGCAATCTGCGCGATCTCGTCTGCTTCTCCGTCGTCGCCTCCATGGGCAATCTGCTGATCGCGGTGGGGCTGTTCGACGGTCCCGGCACGACGGCGGCGCTCTCCTACCTTGTGCACAGCACCCTGACGGGCGCCGCCCTGTTCCTGCTCGTCGACGTGATCTCCCAGCGGCGCGGCCAGCAACTCGAAAGGCTCGAACCCGCGCCGGCGATCGCCAACGAGACGCTGCTGGGGGCGATGTTCTTTCTGGGGGCCATCGCCATGGTCGGGATGCCGCCCTTGTCGGGCTTCATCGGAAAGCTGCTGATCCTCGACGCGACGCGCCAGGCGCCGCAGGCACCGCTGATCTGGGCGGTCATGCTCGGCGCGAGCCTGCTGATGATGATCGGCTATGCGCGCGCCGGCTCGATGATCTTCTGGAACAACAGCGAGCCGGTTCCGTCTGCGGGTGGAGCGGCGGTCGCGAAGGCGCCCGGCCTGACCGGGATCACCCTCGTGCCGCTCGTCGTCATCGCCCTCCTGCTGGCGGCCACGGCGGCGCTGTCACTGGGCGCCGGCCCGTTCACCAGAGCCTTCGCGGCGACGTCGGATCAGCTGCTCGACAAGGCCGGCTATGTCCGCGCGGTGCTGTCGCCCGCCGCCGGCGCCGGCACGGGGGAGAATTAGGCCATGGCTTTGCGCATGTTCCCCCATCCCCTGCTGTCGGTCTGGATCGTCGCGGTCTGGGTCCTGCTCGCCAATGAGGTGACCTTTGGCCATCTGGTGCTGGGGCTGATCCTGGGCATCCTGATTCCGCTCGCCACCAGCGCCTACTGGCCGGGGCGCCCGCGCGTCGGTGCGCCGCTGATGATGATCGAGTTCATGCTGGTCGTGCTCTGGGACATCGTCGTCTCGAACATTCAGGTCGCCTACCTCATCCTGTTTCGCCGCGGCGACAGCCTGCATTCACGCTTCATCACCCTGCCGCTCGATCTCACATCGCCGGAGGCGATCACGGTGCTCGCGGGGACGATCACGATGACGCCCGGCACGGTCTCGGCCGATGTGAGCGCCGACGGCCGCGCCCTGCTCGTGCACTGCCTGGAGACTGACGAAGCGGAGGCGACGATCGCCCAGATCAAGCAGCGCTACGAGCGCAGGTTGAAGAGGATCTTCGAATGATCGCAACCGCCTGTCTGATCGCGCTGATCGCCACCAGCGTCGCCATCCTGCTCAATCTGTACCGGCTGGCGATCGGTCCCGACGTTACGGATCGCATCCTCGCGCTGGACACGATGGTCATCAACGCGATCGGGCTGATCGTGCTGCTGGGCATCTATTACGGCACGACGATCTATTTCGAAGCCGCGATGCTGATCGCCATGGTTGGCTTCGTCACGACCGTGGCGTTCTGCAAATATCTGCTCCGTGGTAATGTGATCGAATAGGACACGCAGCATGCACTGGATCGGCGAAGCGGCCGTCACGGCCTTGATTCTCATCGGAGCCTTCTTCCTGCTGGTCGGCTCCTTCGGGCTGGCGAAGCTGCCCGACCTGATGCGGCGCCTGCACGGGCCCTCCAAGTCGACGACGCTCGGCATCGGTTCGCTGCTGATCGCCTCGATGCTGTATTTCGCGATCGCGGGCGCCCATATCTCGTTCCACGAAATGCTGATCACAATCTTCCTATTCCTCACCGCGCCCGTGACCGCGCATATGCTGGCGAAGGCCCATATCCTGCGTTCTCACAAGGACCGCAGCAGCCTGCCGCCCACGAACCGGCCCAGCGGCTGGGCGACCCTAGACGTCCACAAGTGAAGGAGGGCCGATCAGCCGGTTCGGCTTCGGCACGATCGTCTGCCGTTCGAGCTGGCAACAGGCTCGATCAGCTCTTGACCCAGCGACGCGACCGGAGAGAGGATTTTAGATGCAAACAGCAGAGTTAGCCTGAGGCCTGTAGCGCTCGTTCAATGGCATCCGCGCCGGGCTCTGCCTTGCCGGCTCCGTCGAGGAACTGTTCGGTCGCAACCTGAGCCAACTCGATATCGGGATTGGATTGCCACAGATAAATCAGGATGTAGCTCAACCTTTCGCGTTCCGCCGACGCAGCGACGGGATCTACGGGCTGTTTGGCGTTAATTGCGACCCAAGCCGCATCGAATGCGTCCGCGAGGCGCTGTAGATCGGCGGGTTCAGCAATGAGAGATCGGAGCATAATGGTCGCAGGCCTCCGTGCGGGCGGCCCGACCCACACTAGCCTGCATCTTTCGACCATTCAGGATGCACCCTTCGTCTAGATTAGCTTGTCGACAAGCATAATGGCAATCCTCGGTCATCACGAAATCCTTCGGGCTGTGAAGTAGATTTCCGACGGTGCCACTTGGCCAACGCTGCTCGTACAGCGCACTTGATCCGTTTTGTCAGTCTAATCGGTTTTTGATCGGCCGCAGACTTGTCGGACGTAAGCACGACGCGCATGTCCGCTGACGTTGCCCCCTGAAGCGCCCTCGGTTTGAATTGGACTCCGTCGGAAGGAGACGGAGATGAAGAAGAGCCGGTTTGGCGAAGAGCAGATCATCGCGGTGCTGAAGGAGCATCAGGCCGGGGTCGCGGTGGCGGATCTGTGCCGCAAGCACGGGATCAGCGATGCGACGCTCTACAATTGGCGCAATCGCTATGGCGGGATGGAGGTATCGGACGCCCGTCGGCTGAAGGCGCTCGACGACGGGACCCGGAAGCTCAAGAAGCTGCTGGCGGAGTCGATGCTCGACGTCGCGACGTTGCGCGAGGCGCTTGGAAACAACTTCTGAAGCCCGGATCGCGGAGAGCGTTCGTGACCTGGGCCATCGAAGAGAAGAGCTACTCGCAGCGTCGGGCGTGCAGCCTGATCGGGCTTGACCCGAAGACCTATCGCTATGCCTCGCATCGGTCCGGCGACGCGAGGATACGCGAGCGCCTGAAGACCCAGGCGGGTCAGCGGCGGCGGTTCGGCTACAGGCGCCTGCACATCCTGCTGCGGCGGGACGGCATCGTGCTGAACCATAAGAAGCTGTTCCGGCACAATCCGTGAAGAGCGGCTGACGGTGCGCCGGCGTGGCGGGCGCAAGCGCGCGCTCGGGACACGGGCGCCGATGGCCATGCCACAGGGCCCGAACCAGCGCTGGAGCCTCGACTTCGTCGCCGACCAGTTGGTCGACGGACGGCGCTTTCGTGTGCTGGTCGTGGTCGACGACTTCACCCGCGAATGCCTGGCACTCGTCGTCGACACCTCGCTCTCCGGCCAGCGGGTCGCCCGCGCGCTCGATGCGCTCATCCCCCTTCGCGGCCGGCCGCTCATGGTCGTCAGCGACAACGGCACCGAGCTGACCTCGCGGGCCGTCCTGCAATGGCAGGAGGATAGCCAGGTCGAGTGGCACTACATTGCGCCGGGCAAGCCGATGCAGAACGGGTTCGTCGAGAGCCTGAATGGCCGCTTCCGAGACGAATGTCTCAACGAGCGCATGTTCCGCAACCTGCCGACCGCTCGCCGGCTGATCGAAGAATGGAGGATGGACTACAATGCCCACCGGCCGCATACGAGCCTTGGCGGCCTTACCCCCAACGAGTTTGCAACCCGGTCCAGGACGGACCACATCGAGAACAGAGTCCAGTTTTGAACAAGGGCAAATAGGGTGCAATGTCAGGGTTGCTCGTGGGGCTGAATGTCCACGAATTGTCCACGAAATCACCGGCCCACCCAACGGCAGACCGGCGATTTCCACCAGAATGACGAGTTCCGTGATGATTTCTGGCGGAAGGGGTGGGATTCGAACCCACGGTGGGCTTGCACCCACGGCGGTTTTCAAGACCGCTGCCTTAAACCACTCGGCCACCCTTCCCTGCCGCAGTCATTGCCGCCCGGCGTGCGGTTTGGCAAGCGGGATCGGCTATGGGCCCTTCAAACCCTGCAGCAACTCGTAGACCACGGGGTTGTCGGGGCACAGCCCGGCGCCGCATTCCAGCACCGTCGAGACGCCGTTCGCCAGCGCCAGTGCGGCGGCCAGCCCGATCATCGCCACGCCGAAGCCCGTGGCGCGCGCGGGAGCCGCGTCCGAATCGGCGAACTGGCGCTCGAAGAAGAGCAGGGCCGTGCAGCCCAGCACGATGGCGCCGAAGATCAGCAGGGCCCAGCTGTAGTAGTGCAGACCGAAAATCGCGCTGCCATAGGTGCCGGTGCCCGGCACGATATGGCCGAGGATCTGGCGGATCGAGACCATGCCGCCGAAGCAGGCGGAGAGGATCGTCACGGCGTAATGCGACGGGCGCGGTCCGAACCGGACGTTCAGCGCCAGCCCCAGCACCGCTCCCATGAAGCCGACGCGCTGCAGCAGGCAGAGCGGGCACGGCAGTTCGCCGAGCAGGAACTGGTCGAGGAAGGCGGCGATCAGCACGAGGCTGACCGCGAGCAGGCCCAAGGCGTTGAGCGTCCGGGCGATGGCTGGGGTCATGGTCGCGGCCTCACAGCACGATCGTCAGCGCATCGGTGACGTGCAGGCGGAACAGCACGAGCATCACGACCATCGAGACCGCCCAGAGCAGCAGGGCCGCGCCGCGCTGCCCGGCGAGAACGCAACCGAAGCCGGCCAGCAGGCCGAAGAAAGGAAGGCTCATCATGGCGCCGGTCCCTGGATGCCGCGGCCCGCGAGGGCCGCGGGGCGGATCACTCCCACTCGATCGTGCCGGGCGGCTTGCTGGTGATGTCGTAGACGACGCGGTTGATGCCCTTGACCTCGTTGATGATGCGCGTCGCCGTGCGGCCGAGGAAGGCCATGTCATAGGGGTAGAAATCCGCCGTCATGCCGTCGACCGAAGTCACGGCGCGCAGCGCGCAGACATGGTCGTAGGTGCGATAGTCGCCCATCACGCCGACCGTGCGCACCGGCAGCAGCACGGCGAAGGCCTGCCAGATCACGTCGTAGAGGCCGGCCTTGCGGATCTCGTCGAGATAGATCGCATCCGCCTTGCGGAGGATGTCGAGCTTCTCCTTGGTGATCTCGCCGGGGCAGCGGATGGCCAGCCCCGGTCCCGGGAAGGGGTGGCGGCCGACGAAAGCCTCGGGCAGGCCGAGCTCGCGGCCGAGCACCCTCACCTCGTCCTTGAACAGCTCGCGCAGCGGCTCGACGAGCTTCATCTTCATGCGCTCGGGCAAACCGCCGACATTGTGGTGGCTCTTGATCGTGACCGAGGGGCCGCCCGAGAAGGAGACGCTCTCGATCACGTCCGGATAGAGCGTGCCTTGGGCGAGGAAATCCGCACCGCCGAGCTTCGCCGCTTCGGCATCGAAGACATCGATGAAGAGCCGGCCGATGGTCTTGCGCTTGGCTTCGGGATCGGCGCCGCATTTGGCGAGTTCCGACAGGAAGAGCTCTTCCGCCTCAACATGCACGAGCGGGATGTTGTAGTGGTCGCGGAACAGGCGCACGACCTCCTCCGCCTCGTTCATCCGCATCAGACCGTGATCGACGAAGACGCAGGTGAGCTGGTCGCCGATCGCCTCATGGATCAGCACGGCCGCCACGGCGGAATCGACGCCGCCGGACAACCCGCAGATCACGCGGCCGTTGCCGACCTGCTCGCGGATCTTCTTCTGCATTTCGGCGCGATAGGCCGACATACTCCAGTCCGGCGTGCAGCCGCAGATTTTCACGACGAAGTTGCGCAGCAGCTTGCCGCCATCGGGCGTGTGCACGACCTCGGGGTGGAACATGGTCGAGTAGAAGCGCCGCTCCTCGTCGCTCGCCACCGCATAGGGGGCGTTCTCGGAGGTCGCCTTGACGGTGAAGCCGGCCGGGAGCTGCGTGACGCGGTCGCCATGGCTCATCCAGACCGGATAGCGGCCGCCCTCCTCCCAGATGCCCTCGAACAGCGCCGACGACGTGACGATCTCGACATCGGCGCGGCCGAATTCGGCGGCGTGCCCGCTCTCGACGGTACCGCCAAGCTGATGGGCCATGGTCTGCTGGCCATAGCAGATGCCGAGCACCGGGAGCCCGGTGGAGAAGACCTCCTGCGGGGCGCGGGGCGAACCTTCATCGGGCACCGAGGCCGGCCCGCCGGAGAAGATCACGCCCTTGGGCTTCAGGCGCTGGAAGGCCTCGGAGGCCGACTGGAACGGCGCGATCTCGCAGTAGACGCCGATCTCGCGGATGCGCCGCGCGATCAGCTGCGTCACCTGCGAGCCGAAATCGATGATCAGGATGGAGTCGTGATGGGGCTGAGCGCTCGTCATCGCGCCCGGTTAAGCCATCGCGCGATGCCACGCAACGGCTGTCGCGCGGCTTCAGTCCCCTCGCCGGACGCAGGCCAGATAGAAGCCGTCCGTGCCGGTGCGCCGCGGCGAGAGCTGGAGGCCGCGGCCCGTCGCGAAGCGGGCGAGCAAGCTGAAATCGCCATGCTCGGAGGCGAGTATCTCGGCGGGCGGCACGGTCGCGAAGCCGGCATTGCGGCCGAGGAAGGCTTCGATGGCCGCGTCGTTCTCCTCGGGCAGGACCGAGCAGGTGATATAGGCGATGCGCCCGCCAGGCTTCACCAGTCTGGCCGCCCGCGCCAGCACCTCGGCCTGGTCTCTGACGCGCTCGGCCAGCGCGCCGGGGCGGACGCGCCACTTCGCATCCGGATTGCGCCGCCAGGTGCCCGAGCCGGTGCAGGGAGCGTCGACCAGGACGAGGTCCGCCTGGCCCTCGATCTCGGCCAGCGGCTCATGGCCGCGCGAGCGGGGAATGCGGATCTCGACGATCGAGGCGCCGGAGCGGGCGAGGCGTTCATGCAGCGGCGCGAGCCGGCGCGCATCGAGGTCGGTCGCGAACAGGCAGCCGCTATTGGCCATCAGCGCGGCGAGCGCCAGCGTCTTGCCGCCGGCTCCGGCGCAGAGGTCGATCACCGTCTGGCCGGGCTTCGCCCCGGCGAGCAGGGTGACGAGTTGCGAGCCCTCGTCCTGGATTTCGAAACCGCCGGCGAAGAAGGACGGTTCCGCCTGAAGCGAGGGCCCTCGCCCATCGATGCCGGGCTGGAATCGCAGCGCATCGGGCGACCAGGCGCCGGGCTCCGGCGTGGCATGGCCGAGTTCGCCGGCGAGCCGGTCGCGCGTCGTCTTCAGCCGGTTCGCGCGGATGTCGATCGGCGCGCGCCCGGCCAGGGCCTCGCCCTCGGCGACGGCATCGGGCCCGAAGGCGCTCGCAAAGCCGGGCCAGAGCCATTCGGGCACGTCGGCGCGCACCCAATCGGGCGCATCGGCGAGAGACAGCGCCACCAGCCGGTCGACCTCCTCGCTTTCGAGCGGCGCCGGCGCGTGGTGCTCGCCCGTGAACAGGGCCGCGATCTGTTCGAGATCGAGCCCGCGCTGGCGCGCCAGCATGCCGAGCATCAACGCGCGGGGCGTCTCGGAGCCCATCACATGCGCGCTGGACGCCTTGCGGCGCAGCGCGTCATAGACGAGCGAGGCGATCGCCGCGCGATCCTTCGAGCCGGCGAAGCGGCGCGACAGGCCCCAATCCTTGAGCGCGTCGGCGGCGGGCCGGCGGCGCTGGATGAGATCCTCGAGCACCTCGATGGCGGCGCTGATGCGGGCGGCGGGCGTCATGGCAGGCGTGTTTCCGGACAACAGGGGCGGCGAAGCGCCGGCGCAGATCGAGACTGGACCCATTCCATCATGACGCACTGTCATGGCGCGCCCGACGAGATCCGCTTGACGGGCTCCTTCCACAAGCGGAAAGACGAGGCAACCGCCTTCCGCAACAAAAGGTCCCGATCCATGCAGCGCGCCGGCCAGATGCTCCTCGCCTCCCTCCTCGCCCTGTCGCTCGCCGCCTGCGCCACGCAGCCGGCCCCGGATCTGACCCCGCCGCCCGGCAAGCGCCTCGACGCCAAGACGACGCTCGAGAGCGGCCGCCGCTGAAGCGCCCTCGCCTCTGCGCCTTTCGAAGCGCAGAGGCCGTGACGGCTTCAACCGTCTGTCATATCGGGCGATCAAGGGTTGGGCTCCCACGCCAACGACCGGAGATCGACGCCATGACGACGAGACTGCTGACGACGGCGGGATTGGCCATCAGTCTCGCCATCGCCGCGGCCGCTCCAGAGGCCGGTCTTGCCCAGACCGCTGCGACCAGCGGCGGCGCGGCGAAGCCTCTCATCGTCGGCCATCGCGGCGCCAGCGGCTATCTGCCGGAACACACGCTCGAAGCCTACCGGCTCGCCATCGCCCAGGGGGCGGATTTCATCGAACCGGATCTGGTCGCGACCAAGGACGGGGTCCTGATCGCCCGGCACGAGCCGATGCTGGGCGGCACGACCGATGTCGCCAGCCGGCCCGAATTCGCCAGCCGCAAGACCACGCGCCGCGTCGACGGCGTCGAGACGAGCGACTGGTTCGCCGGCGACTTCACCCTGGCCGAAATCAAGACGCTGCGCGCCAGACAGGCCTTCGCCGATCGCGACCAGTCTCATAACGGCCAATATCAGATCCCGACCTTCCAGGACGTCGTCGACCTCGCCAAGGCCGAGAGCGCGCGGCTGGGACGGACCATCGGCGTCTATCCGGAGACCAAGCATCCGATCTTCCATGCCGCGATCGGGTTGCCGCTGGAAGACCGGCTGCTCGATGCGCTGAAGGCTGCGGGCTGGACCGAGAAGAACTCGCCGGTGATCATCCAGAGCTTCGAGACGGCCAACCTCAAATATCTGCGCGGCAAGACGCAGGTACGGCTGTTCCAGCTGGTCGACGCCGACGATGTCGACAAGGATGGCGGCATCGTCCTCGCCGCCCCCTTCGACAAACCCTATGATTTCGTCGTCACCGGCGACAAGCGCACCTTCAAGGACCTCGTCACGGCCGAGGGGCTGAAGGAGATCGCGACCTATGCCGATGGCGTGGCCCCGTGGAAGCCCTATCTCCTGCCCGGCAAGCCGGTGATCGGGGCGGATGGCAAGCCGCAGGATCTGAACAAGGACGGCGTGATCGACGAGCGCGACCGCGTCCTGCTGCCGCCGACCGATGTGGTGCGCAACGCCAAGGCGGCGGGTCTGCAGGTCCACACCTGGACCTTCCGCAGCGAGCCGAAGCGGCTGGCTTCGGATTTCAAGGGCGATGCAGCGGCCGAGTACAAGGCCTTCTTCGCGCTCGGCATCGACGGGCTGTTTTCGGATTTCCCGGACGTGGCGGTCAAGGCGCGCGACGGCCAATAGGGCTCTACCCGCTGTTCAGGCCAACAAAAAGCCCCGCCGAACCTCTGTTCGGCGGGGCTTCTCTCGTTTTGAAGCCGACTGCGAAATCAGTCGCAGACGCGCTCGGTGCTGCGGACTTCGCCGCGGCGCGTCTCGCGGATCGTCGTCACGGTGCGGCAGTCGCGCCGGTCGCGGATGCGTTCGTAGCGGGCCCGCTCGCGCGCCCGCTCCTCGCGCCGGATCTCACGGTCGATGGCGCGCTCGCGCGGCGAGCGCGGATCGACCTCGACGCCGCCCGGGCCGATGTTGATCGACTGGGCGTAAGCTCCGCCCGTGGTGACCATCGCGGCCAGCAGAACAGGAATGAAGCGTTTCATGGTGGTCCTCCGATTTGGCAGGACAACCTCGCGCTCCGGTCATTGTTCCCCTGCGTCGTCACCGCCGCAGGAGCGGCGGCGGCGGCGGCTCCGACTGCGTCAGTGGAGAATCTGGCTCAGGAAGAGCTTGGTGCGCTCGTGCTGCGGGTTCTTGAAGAAGGCGTCGGGCTTGTTCATCTCGACGATCTGGCCGGCATCCATGAAGATGACGCGGTCCGCGACCTGACGGGCGAAGCCCATCTCGTGGGTGACGCAGAGCATCGTCATGCCCTCCTCCGCCAGCGAGACCATGGTGTCGAGCACCTCCTTGACCATCTCGGGATCGAGCGCCGAGGTCGGCTCGTCGAAGAGCATGATCTTCGGGCTCATGCAGAGCGAGCGGGCGATGGCGACGCGCTGCTGCTGACCGCCCGAAAGCTGGCCCGGATACTTCAGGGCCTGCTCGGGGATCTTGACGCGCTTGAGATAGTGCATCGCGATCTCCTCGGCGTCCTTCTTGGGCAGCTTCTTCACCCAGATCGGCGCGAGCGTCAGGTTCTCGAGGATCGTCAGATGCGGGAACAGGTTGAAGTGCTGGAAGACCATGCCGACGTCGCGGCGGATCTCGTCGATCTTCTTGAGATCGTTGGTCAGTTCGGTCCCGTCGACGATGATCTGGCCCTTCTGGTGCTCTTCGAGCCGGTTGATGCAGCGGATCATCGTCGATTTGCCGGAGCCGGACGGTCCGCAGATCACCAGCTTCTCGCCGCGCTCGACCTTGAGGTTGATGTCGCGGAGCACGTGGAACTCGCCATACCACTTGTTGACGCCGACCATCTCCACGGCGGTCGGGGTGTTCAGCGAGGTGGGCTTCAGCGCCGCGGGGCGCGAATCCGTCGCCTTCATGTCTGCCATTGCCATGATCGTGGTTCCTCTCAGCGTCTCTGGCCGGCGGCGAGCCGCTGCTCGACCGCGATCGAGTAGCGGGACATGCCCCAGCAACACAGGAAATAGAAAACCGCGGCGAAGGCATAGCCCGTCGCGCGGGTGGTCGGCGTCGCCCAGGTCGGATCGACCAGCGTCGCCTCGATGGTGCGCAGGAAGTCGAAGATGCCGACGATGGTGACCAGCGTCGTGTCCTTGAACAGCCCGATGAAGGTGTTGACGATGCCGGGGATCACGATCCGCAGCGCCTGCGGCAGGATGATGAGGCGCATCATCTGCCAGTAGCCCAGGCCGAGCGACATCGCGCCCTCGTACTGGCCCTTCGGGATCGCCTGCAGGCCGCCGCGGATGACCTCCGCCATATAGGCGGCGGCAAAGAGGGCGACGCCGATCAGCGGCCGCAGCAGCCGGTCGGGCGAATATTCCTGCGGCACGAAGAGCGGCAGCATGGTGTTGGCCATGAACAGCACGGTGATCAGCGGCACGCCGCGCACGAACTCGATGAAGATCACCGAGAGCAGCTGGATGATCGGCAGCCGCGAACGGCGCCCGAGCGCGAGCAGGATGCCGAGCGGCAGCGAGAAGACGATGCCGACCGCCGCGATCAGGAAGGTCACCGTCATGCCGCCCCAAAGCCCCGTATCGACCCGCGGCAGCCCCGCCCGATCAGCGAGGATCGCGATCAGCCCGAACACCACCAGCGCGAGCAGGATCAGGCGCTTGGGGCTCTGGAACCGCTGTATCGGCGTCGCCGCCATCTCGACCTCGAGCAGCGGCGCCGGCGTCCAGAAGCGGGCGAGCCCGGGAACGAAGGACAGGACGAGATACAGCGCGGCCAGCGCCAGCGTGATCATGATCAGCGTGCGCAAGACACCGGTGGCGCCAGGGCCTCCCAGCAGCAGCACATAGGCCCCGAGCGGCATCACGACGAAGAAGAAGAAGGCGCCGAGCTTCTTCAAGGGGGCGCGGTCCCACAGCATCCAGACCACGCCGAGCGCGAACATCAAAAAGACGATGTTGACGCGCCAGCGCTGGCTGACCGGATAGGAGCCGTAGATGAAGTACTGGAAGCGGTCGGCGACATAGGCCCAGCAGGCCCCGACAGGCCGGCCCACTTTGTCGGCGAGGCAGGCGTCGCGGTTGGTGCCGCTCCAGACCGCGTCGATGAAGTAGAAGCGGATCAGATCCGGCAGGCTGGTGGCGACGACATAGATGCAGATCAGCGTCATGAAGCTGTTCACCGGACCGGAGAACAGATTGGTACGGATCCAGGCCACCGGCCCGGCCACCGACAGCGGCGGCGCCTGTTGTTCCAGTGTCTCCCGGCGCACGAAGGCGTGGGGAGCGTTTTCGAGTGTCGCGTCGGTCATCGTGGCGCCCTCACCGTTCCACCAGCGCCATGCGCTTGTTGTAGATGTTCATGAACAGCGAGGTCACGAGCGAAATCGTCAGATAGACCGCCATGGTGATGGCGACCACCTCGACGGCCTGGCCGGTCTGGTTCAGCACCGTGCCGGTGAATACCTGGACGAGATCGGGATAGCCGATCGCCACCGCCAGCGAGGAGTTCTTGGTCAGGTTGAGATAGTTCGACGTCAGCGGCGGGATGATGACCCGCATCGCCTGGGGAATGACGACGAGCTTCAGCGTCGGCCCCGGGCGCAGGCCGAGCGCGTGCGCCGCCTCGGTCTGCCCCTTCGAGACAGCGAGGATGCCGGCACGCACCACCTCGGCGATGAAGCCCGCCGTATAGGTGGTTAGCCCGATCAGCAGGGCGACGAACTCCGGAAAGATCTGCAGGCCACCGGTGAGGTTGAAGCGCCCCTGCTGCGGCAGCTCGAAGGAGAGCGGGCTGCCGGCCATGAAGAAGACCAGCAGAGGCACGCCCAGGATCAGGCCGAGGGTGATCAGGCCGTTGGGATATTGCGTGCCGGTGCGCGCCTGCTGCGTCTTCGACCACCGGTAGAAGACGATCGCCGCGACGACGGCGAGGAAAAAGGCGATCACCACCCACTGGAAGGCGGGGCCGAACTGCGGATTCGGCAGGATCAGGCCGCGGTTGTTGAGGAAGATCGAGCCCGGCAGCGCGATCGAGTTGCGCGCGTCGGGCAGCGGCTTCAGCACCGCATTGTACCAGAAGAAGAGCTGCAGCAGCAGCGGCAGGTTGCGGATGACCTCGACATAGACCATCGCCAGCTTCGCCAGCACCCAGTTGCTGGAGAGGCGCGCGACGCCGACGAAGAAGCCGAGGATCGTCGAGAGGACGATGCCGATCGAGGCGACGAGGAGCGTATTGAGGAGGCCGACCCAGAAGGCCTGGCCATAGGTCGAGCCCGAAGCGCTGAAGGGAATCAGCTTCTGGTTGACGTCGAATCCTGCCACGTTGTTCCAGAAGCCGAAGCCCGAGGCGATCTTCTGCGCGCGCAGGTTCTCGATTGCGTTCGAGGCGGCCGACCAGACCAGAAAGGCGACGAGCGCCAGCAGGGCGAGCTGGTAGACATAGCCCCTGATCTTGGGATCGTAGAACAGCGAGGCCTTGCCTGGCTGCGCGGTCTCGGTGGGTATGCTCGTCACCTGTTACGCCCTTTTTTCGTTCTGATTGACGCCTTGTCCACCGGCGGCGTCGCCACCGCCGGTGTTTCGTGGTGTTTGTTCGGTGTCGCCCCGGTTAGCGGATCGGCGGCGCGTATTGCAGCCCGCCCTTGGTCCAGAGCGCGTTCTGGCCGCGCGCGATCTTCAGCAGCGAGCCTTCGCCGACATTGCGATCGAACACCTCCCCGTAATTGCCGACATGCTTGATGATGCGGTAGGCCCAGTCATTGGTAAGGCCGATGGCCTCGCCGAACTTGCCCTCCGTGCCGACCAGTCGCTTGATCTCCGGATTATCGGATTTGAGCATCTGATCGACATTCGCCTGGGTCACGCCCAGTTCTTCGGCATTCAGCATGGCGTTGTGCGTCCATTTCACCACATCGAGCCAGTTGTCGTCGCCATGGCGAACGACGGGGCCGAGCGGCTCCTTCGAGATGATCTCGGGCAGGACGATGTGGTCGCCAGGGACCTGGAGCTTCAGGCGCTCGGCATAGAGGCCGGAGGAATCCGTGGTGAAGACGTCGCAGCGGCCGGACTCGTAGGCCTTGATCGTCTCGTCACCGCCGGCGAAGGCCACGACCTCGTACTTCATCTTGTTGGAGCGGAAATAATCCGCGAGGTTCAGTTCCGTCGTGGTGCCCTGGGCCACGCAGACCGAGGCTCCGGCGAGCTTCAGCGCGGAATCGACGCCGAGCTTCTTGCGGACCATGAAGCCCTGGCCGTCATAATAGTTCACGCCGGCGAAGTTCAGGCCCAGCGAGGTGTCGCGCGACATCGTCCATGTCGTGGTGCGCGAGAGCAGATCGACCTCACCCGCCTGGAGCGCGGTGAAGCGGTCCTTCGAGGAGAGCGGGACGAATTTGATTTTGGTCGGGTCGTTGAAGATGGCGGCCGCGATCCCCCGGCAGAGATCGACGTCGAGCCCCTTGTAGTTGCCCTGGGCGTCCGGCATGGCGAAGCCGGCAAGACCGGGGCTGGTGCCACAGTTGAGCACGCCGCGCGCCTTGATCTGCGCGAGCGTGTTGGTCTGGGCGCCGGCGGCCCCTGCGGTGGCGACGAGCGCTGCTGCGGCGAGAACCGTCGTGACGATGGTGTTCATGGTGTCCCCCTGTTCTGGACGCGGGGCGGACCCGCGTCCAGAGCGCGTAGCAAGTCCCAGACCAAGACCCCGCCGCGCATCGCGGCGGGGTGTGGTGCGGGGGCCGGCCGGGCAGCGCAGAGCCATGCTGGGCAGGGCGCCGGGGGTCAGCGGATCGGCGGGGCGTATTGCAGCCCGCCCTTGGTCCAGAGCGCGTTCTGGCCGCGCGCGATCTTCAGCAGCGAGCCGGCGCCGACATTGCGCTCGAAGGACTCGCCGTAGTTCCCGACATGCTTGATGATGCGGTAGGCCCAGTCATTGGTGAGCCCGATCGCCTCGCCGAACTTGCCTTCGGTGCCGACCAGGCGCTTGATCTCCGGATTGTCGGATTTCAGCATCTCGTCGACATTGGCCTTGGTGACGCCCAATTCCTCGGCGTTCAGCATCGCGTAATGGGTCCATTTGACCACGTCGAGCCAGTTGTCGTCGCCGTGGCGCACCACCGGCCCGAGCGGCTCCTTCGAGATGATCTCCGGCAGAACGATGTGATCCGTCGGGACCTGCAGCTTCAGGCGCTCGGCATAGAGGCCGGAGGCGTCGGTGGTGAAGGCGTCGCAGCGGCCTGACTCGTAGGCCTTGATGGTCTCGTCGGAGGTGGCGAAGGCGACGACCTCGTACTTCATCTTGTTGGCGCGGAAATAGTCCGCGAGGTTGAGCTCCGTCGTCGTGCCCTGCTGGGTGCAGACCGAGGCGCCGGCGAGCTTCAGCGCGGAATCGATTCCGAGCTTCTTGCGGACCATGAAGCCCTGGCCATCGTAGTAGTTCACGCCCGCGAAGTTCAGGCCCAGCGAGGTGTCGCGCGACATCGTCCAGGTCGTGTTGCGCGAGAGCAGATCGACCTCGCCGGACTGGAGCGCCGTGAAGCGGTCCTTCGAGGAGAGCGGGATGTACTTGACCTTGTTCGGATCGTTGAAGATCGCGGCCGAGATGGCTTTGCACAGATCGACGTCGAGGCCGCTCCAATTGCCCTGCGCATCGGGGATGCCGAAGCCGGCGAGGCCCGGGCCGACGCCGCAGGTCAGGACGCCCTTGCTCTTGATCTGGCCGAGCAGCCCGGTCTGAGCCTGGGCGCCGGTGACGCAAATGGTTGCGGCGGCAGCGGCGAACGCTGCAGCGATGACGGTTTTCATGTCGTGTCCCCTGTTTGGCGGAACGGGTTCCTCCCGTTCTCGGTGAATTAGCAAGTCCTGGACCAGCGCGGCCCGTCTCTCTCTCCTCTGGGCGTCTTGCCGGTTGCGTGATGCGGGAAAAAAGCGGGCGCCGGATCGATCCGGCGCCCGCTCGTCGTTCTTAACGGACCGGCGGGGCGTACTGCAGGCCGCCCTTGGTCCAGAGCGCGTTCTGGCCGCGCGCGATCTTCAGCAGCGAGCCGGCGCCGACGTTCTTCTCGAACGACTCGCCGTAGTTCCCGACATGCTTGATGATGCGGTAGACCCAGTCATTGGTCAGGCCGATCGTCTCGCCGAACTTGCCCTCGGTGCCGAGCAGACGCTTGATCTCCGGATTCGGCGACTTCATCATCTCGTCGACATTGGCCTTGGTGACGCCCAGCTCCTCGGCGTTCAGCATGGCGAAGTGGACCCACTTCACCAGCGCGAACCACTGCGGATCGTTGTTGCGGACGGACGGACCCAGCGGCTCCTTCGAGATGATCTCCGGCAGAACGATGTGATCGTCCGGCGCCGTCAGCTTCAGGCGTTCGGCATAGAGGCCGGAGGCGTCGGTGGTGAAGGCGTCGCAGCGGCCGGCGTCATAGGCCTTGACCGTCTCGTCCGAGGAGGCGAAGGCGACGACCTCGTATTTCAGGTTGTTGGCGCGGAAGTAGTCGGCGAGGTTCAACTCGGTCGTGGTGCCCTGCTGGGTGCAGACCGAAGCGCCCGAGAGCTGCAGCGCAGAGGTCACGCCGAGCTTCTTGCGGACCATGAAGCCCTGGCCATCATAGTAGTTGACGCCGGTGAAGACGATGCCGAGCGAGGCGTCGCGGGTCATCGTCCAGGTCGAGTTGCGCACGAGCAGGTCGACCTCGCCCGACTGGAGCGCCGTGAAGCGGTCCTTGGCCGAGAGCGGGATGAACTTGACCTTCGCCGGATCGTTGAAGATCGCCGCGGCGACCGCGCGGCAGAACTCGACGTCGAGACCGCCCCAGTTGCCCTGCGCATCCGGCACGCCGAAGCCGGCGAGGCCGGTGTTGGAGCCGCAGTTGAGGATGTTGCGCTGCTTGACCTGAGCCAGCGTCGAGGGCGCCTGCGCCGAGGCGGCCGTCGCCGCCAGCGCCAGGCCCAGCCCCGCGACGGCGGCCGTCATGAACTTCTTCATGGTACTCTCTCCCATTGAAATGCTCCTGCCCGATATCGGCCGGCAGATGCCGTCGGTGTGGACGCTAGCGGCGCGACGGCCGCTGGATGCACAGAAATTATGCGCCATACCGTCCATTCGTCGATTGCCAGAGCCCCGCATGAGCGTCAAGCGGAGGCGTCTTGCGACGGCGTCCCCTGTCCACTGCATACATCACATGCGAGAATGTGGGGGCGGTCAAGCCTCGGGCGGGCTGCTCGACGAGCCGCCGCCGCCGCGGTGCCGAGGCACAGCCCTGCCTGATTCGGCGCCAGAACGGCGCGCCAACCTGCGAGGAGAGGCTTCCCGTCGATCGAAACCGATCGGGCTGGACTCGCAAGACGCACCGCCGACCGGTGGGCGACGGGGCCTCAGCCCTGCTGCCTTCGGCGGTTGCGGAAGATCAGGATCAGGTTGCGGGTGTAGATCACCATTGCGAGAGCCTGGCCCATGATGATGATCGGCTCGCGCCGGACGATGCCGTAGACCAAGGTCATCAGGCCGCCCGCCAGCGAAAAATACCAGAAGGAGAGCGGCATCACCGAGTTGCCCTCCCGCTCGCTCGCCAGCCACTGGACCAGGAAGCGCGCGGTGAAGAGCAGCTGCGCGACGATGCCGAAGGCGAGCCAGAAGTCAAACTTCAGCACGAAGACGTCGTAGAGATAGTCCGAGACGGCGTGACCGATCGAGATGATCATGGCTGCGCCTCCGGCACGATCTGGGGGATGCGGCGGCGGCGGCGGATCAGCCACCAGACGCCGACGAGGTCGAGAATGCCAACCCAGAGCCGGTCGAAGAAGCCGTAATTCGACACGCCTGTGAGACGCGGACGGTCGCGCACGTCCAGATGCACGACGCGGTAGCCTTCACGCACCATCAGAGCCGGCATGAAGCGATGCAGCGCGTCGAAATAGGGCAGCGCCAGATAGGCCTCGCGCCGGAAGCATTTCAGCCCGCAGCCGGCGTCGCGCGTGCCGTCCTTGAGCAGGCGTCCGCGCACACCGTTGGCGATGCGGGATTGCAGCTTCTTGAAGCCGGTGTCCTTGCGGCCGACACGCTGACCCTGGACGAGCCCGGCTTGGAGGCCGGCCCGCTGCAGAGCCTCCACCATCGCCGGCAGGAAGGCGGGATCGTTCTGGCCGTCACCGTCGAGCGTGGCGACGATCGGCGCGCGGGCATGGCGCACCCCGCTGCGCACGGCAGCGCTCTGTCCGCAGGACTCGGCATGGGTGACGATGCGCAGCCAGCTCCGTTCCGCGGCGAGGGCCGCCAGCGCCGCTGCCGTGCCGTCGCTCGAGCCATCATTGACGTAGATCACCTCGAAGGCGCCGATCGGCCGGCAGGCCGCCTCGATATCGGCGATCAGCGGCGCGACGTTGCCGACCTCATTGCGGACGGGCACGACCACGCTGAGCAGCGGCGCGGGCGAAGCGGCTTCGGGAGAAAAGGTGGGGTCGGTCAACAGACGATCATCCGGGAAAAACGGCCCGCAACCTGCGTCAGGGCGGCGCGCGGGGCAAGGAGCTTGGCAGGATGTCCGTTCGCCGGCGGACGCTGCCGGGAACGGGTCAGGGTCGGGTCAGCACCGCGATCTCGAGGCGCCGGCCTCCGTTGAGGTTGAAACCGCGCAGCGTCGTCACCAGCCGGGGCGTGATCCCCGTGGCGGGCAGCGCGGCCTGGAAGGCGGCGGCATGGCGCGCCTCGACCAGGGCGACCCGGCAGCCCGGCTGGGCGAGGAAGGTGGCTGCGGCGGAACCATCAGCGCCCATCGCGAGATCGGTGCCGACGAGGAAGACGAGGCTGGGTTCGCGATAACCGACCGTCATGACCGCCGGATCGGAGCAGCCGACCGAGCGGACCGCCTCCGCCAGGCGGGGCGAGAGCTTGAAGGAACGCAGGCTCTCGACCGCGAAGCCGTAGACACCGAGCCCGAGCAGCAGGCTCGCGACGACCCCGCGCCAGAGCGCGCCTTCGAAGTCGCTGCGGCGGAAGGCGGCGACCACCGTCCCGGCGACGAACAGCGCCAGCAGCAGGAACGGCAGGGCGAGATAGGGAATGGTTCCGTCCAGCGACCAGTTGGCCGCGACGATGACCCCGGTCAGGGCGAGCGGCACGATGACGACGAGCAGCGCCGTGGCGACGGAGCCGCGGCGGAAACGGTCGATCCCGTCATTCAGCACCGCGAGCAGCAGCAGCGCCGTCACCGCCGGGTAGAGCGGCAGCACGTAATGCGGCAGCTTGGTCGGCACCGCCTCGAAGACGAGCCAGGACGGCACGATCCAGGCCAGCAGGAACAGGACCTGCGGCTCGCGCCGGCGCAGCCAGGCAAAGGGCACGGCCATCGCGGCGAAGGCGGCCGCCGGCCAGTAGGTCCCGAAGAAGATCAGGAGATAGAGCCCCGGCGGCCCCCAGTGCTTCTCCTGCCCCTCGGCGACCTTGCCGAGCATGTCCTGCCCGACGCTTTCGGCGAAGAAGCTCCCGCCCGTCTTCCAGGCGATCGCCAGGAACCAGGGCAGGACGACGACGAGGCACAGCAGCAGGCCGGGGCCGAAGCGCAGCGGCTTCAGCCAGCGGAAGCTGCGCTCGCGGAGGCTGAGGACGAGGATGGCGAGGCCCCAGACCATGGGGACGATCGGCCCTTTCAGCAGCAGGCCGAGCGCCGTCGCGCCCCAGAACACCAGCCAGTTGCGCGAGCTCGGGACAAAGGCGAGCGAGCGCGTCCAGTCCAGCCAGGTTCGCGCCAGCGCGCCCATGGTCGCGACGGCGCAGGCAGCCAGCATCGCGTCGGTTTTGGCGATGCGGGCCTCGACGCCGAGCAGGACGCAGGCGGCCATCAGCGCCGCGCCGAGAAGCGCCATGCGTGCACTGACGAAGGCGAGCAGCGCCCAGTAGGTCAGCAAAACCGTGGCGATGGCACCGACGAGCGAGGGAATGCGGTAGAGCCAGATCTGGGTGCGCGCCTGCGGCACGCCCAGTGCCTCGCCGGCAGCGACGGTCGCGCTCTGCAGCCAGTAGATGCCGACCGGCTTCTTGTGGCGCGCCTCGTCCTGGAAGCGGATATCGACGAAATCGCGCGTCTCCAGCATCTGCTTGCTGGCCTGGGCGAAGCGCGGCTCGTCCCGATCGAGCGGCTGCAGCGTCTGGAAGCCGGGCAGAAACGCCGCCAGCGACAACAGCACCAGCAATACGCAGGCGCGGGCGTGGCTGGCTGAAGCCAGCGTCGCGAGACGGTCGAGCGCGGAGGTGAGCGACGGCATGGACATCCTCGCGACCGCAGCGATCGCAACTGGCTCGAAGCCGGAAAGGCCGCGGCGATGACCGGTCTTTCGGGCATGATCAAGGCGAAGGCCGCCAGGCAGCGGCCGGCGCGGTTTACGCCGCATGCTGCGCCGCGGCAAGTTCAGGACGCGGCGCCGACGCATGACATCGGCGGGGCAGGCCGCTAGCCTGCCGACTGGTGAGAGGGCCGACGATGGGCCGGCTGTTGCTGAAGGCGCTGCGCACCGGTCTCTGGGGCCTGCTGATCGGCCCGCTTGCGGCCGTCATCCTCGTCTTCGGCGCGATGATCTTCGATCCGAAATGCGGCGCCGGCGATTCCGGCGGCTGCGCCATGGGCCTCGTCACAGCCCCCATTGCCGTCGCGCTGCCGAGCTTCGGACTGTTCTTCCTCGGCGGGCTGGCTCACGGCCTCTGGCAGCGACGCCCTGCGGACCCGGCCGCTGCGATCCGGCGGCTCCGCAACTGGGGCCGCGAGGAGTAAGACGAGCATCACGGGGTGGCGAGCTCGCCCGGAGAGGGGGCGAAACGGGAAAGAAGTGGCGAGCCCGGCTGGATTCGAACCAGCGACCAGCAGCTTAGAAGGCTGCTGCTCTATCCATCTGAGCTACGGGCCCGAAGACGAAGGCCGTGGCCTCCGCCGGTCTCATCAGGGGCGAAGGCGAGCGCCCTGCCCCTTCAAGCTGTCAATGCGTCCACTGTCCGCGACGCGAGAACTTGAAATTGTCGGAATAGGCCACCGTCCGGCGCAGCGGCTCCTGCGGCTGCTCGACACGGAAAGGAATGCCGTTGCGCGTGGCATAGGTCACGGCCTCGGCCTCGCTGTCGAACCAGAGCTTGACCTGGCTCTTCATGTCGCCCGACGAGGTCCAGCCCATCAGCGGCTCGATCTGGCGCGGCTGCTCCGGCTCGTATTCCAGGAGCCAGCGCTCGGTCTTGGCGGTGCCGGACTGCATGGCCGTCCGGGCGGGGCGATAGATGCGTGCGGTCATGGCTCTCGCTCGACGCTCACCTGATAACTGGCCGTCTGACACGCTTGCCGCCGGGCCGTACCCGGTCGCAAGACGCCCGGAATGGTCGGGGCACCAGGATTCGAACCTGGGACCCTCTGCTCCCAAAGCAGATGCGCTACCGGGCTGCGCTATACCCCGACTGGCCATTCCACGCGTGGCGGTTGGCTATCACGTCCGGCGCCCCGCCCGCAAGCGCGGGGCGCCGGCTCAGCGCTTGAACAGGGCGTGCTCGACGCGGTCACCCGGCTTCACGCCGAGCGTGCGGCTGACCCCGCCATTGATCTCCAGCACCGACAGCACCGGCTCGCCCGAGGGAATCGTCCGCTGCGACAACGGTTCGGTGTTCTCGGCGATGCGCGCGATCGTGCCGTCGGCGCGGATGAACAGCATGTCGAGCGGGATGTAGGTGTTCTCCATCCACATCGCGACCGGCTCGGTGCGGCCGAAATCGAACAGCATGCCACGGTCGGCCGGCAGATAGCGGCGGTGCATCAGCCCCCTCGCCCGCTGTTCCGGAGTGCGCATGACCTCGACCTGGAAGACATGGCGCTTGCCGCCGCTGACGATGGCGAGGCTTTCCAGCGCCGCGGCCGGCGAGGCCGCGCCCTGGGCCAGGCGCAGGGGTTGCGCAGAGAGGCCCGCGGGCAGCGCCAGAGCGAGGCCGAGCGCTATTGCCGCGACGGCGCGGGTCACGGTGGACAGGAAACGGGGCTTGGCCTGCATCGTCGTCTCGGCTCCGGCTGGCGCGTCCTGCGAAGCTATGACGGCACAGATGGCGAATCTGCGACAGATACCGATCACGCAGGCCGCCCGGTCAAGTCTTTCGTCAGCATGCCGGAGCGTCGCGGCTTTCCTTCGCAGGCAGGTTGCGGCAGGGTCGCGCCACAAAACAGGAGACCGTCATGACCGCTCCGCGCCTGCACCGCCCGTTCGGTGCCGCCCTCGCTTTCGTCACGCTGGCGCTTTCGCAGCCGCTCGCCGCCGCCGATTTCCAGCTCGACAATGTCCGCATGGAGTTCGGCCTGGTGACCCTCTCGGCCCCGAAACTCGAGGTGAAGGGCTCCGCTCTCGAGCGTGAAGCCTTCCGCAGCCTGCTCGACATCAAGAGCGGCGAAACGGCGCTGGCGCGCATCGACCGCCTGAGCGCGGCCGAGATCCGCGCGCCGGAGCTCGTCGTCGAGGTCGCCCAGGGCCAGCAGAAGCAGATCACCACCTATCGCGACGTGCGTTTCTCGGATGTCCGGGACGGGCAGATCGCGCGGGGCGAATCGGCGGGCGGATCGATCGCCGGCCAGACTCCCGAAGGCGGCAAGCTCAGCGGCACGCTGCTGGCGCTGCGCTTCGAGGGATTCGACGTCCGCCAGACCGCGCGCGTGCTCGTCGACCGCGTTTCGGCCGGCCAGACCGAGCCGCTGCGCCCGTTGCTGCGTCGCGCCGAGCAGGACGGCTACAGCATCGACATGGGCCCGGCCGGCAAGATGAGCTTCGGCCGCACCACCAGCCGCGACGTGGCGGCGGCGGTGGGCCCCGAGCCGCTGGGCGATCTGCTGTCCCGCGCGATGGCGCTCTCAGAGCAGACCGCGGCCGGTGGCGCGGCCAAGGACGATCCGGTCCGGCGCGAGGCCGAGAAGCGCATGGGCATCGCCCTGCTCGGCTTCTATGACCGCGTCGAGATCGGCAGCGGCGAGATCCGCGACATGGTGATGACGGTGGTCGATCCGAAAGCGGCCAAGCCGGGGGCGAAGCCGGACCCCGTCGAGATCAGGATTTCGCGCATCGCCTATGGCCAGGAAGCGCCAGAGAAATCCGGCTTCGCGATCGAGGGATTGAAATTCGCCGGCGGCGGCGGCCGGGGCTCGGTCGATTCGATCAGCTATGTCGGCTTCTCCTACGGCCCCGTGGTGAAGGCGCTGCTGGAGGATCTCGGCCGGCCCGGCTCCGGCCCTGACATGGACGACTGGCGCCGCTACGTCCCGACGCTCGGCACGATGCGCGTGGTCGGGCTCTCCGTCGATGCCCCTCCGGCGAAGCCCGGCGCGGCTCCGGTGAAGGTTGCGCTCGGCACCTTCGAGATGAAGGCGGGCGAGCAGTTCAACGGCATTCCGACCAGCCTGTCACTGACGCTCGACAAGCTCGTCGCGCCGATCACCGAGGGGGCCGGCAATCCGGCGGCGCGGGATCTGATCGCCATGGGGATCCGTTCGCTCGACCTCTCGGCCAAGGTCGATCTCGCCTGGGACGCGGCGCGCAACGAACTGGCGATCCGGCAGGTCTCGCTCGGCGGCGACGGGCTGGCACGCCTCAATCTGTCCGGAACCTTGGGCAACGTGACCAAGGACCTGTTCTCGAACGATGCGGCTCTGGCGCAGGTGGCGGCGCTCGGCGCGACGGCCCGCGGTCTCACGGCGAAGCTGGAGAATTTCGGGCTCGTCGAGAAGCTGATCGCCAACGAGGCGCGCAAGGCCGGCCGCAAGCCCGAGGAGATGCGCCAGCAATTCGCGATGATCGCGAGCCTGGGGCTGGCCTCGATCCTCGGCCCCTCGGACGCCGCCAAGGCGCTGACGGCGGCGGTCTCGCGCTTCGTCGCCAAGCCGGGCACGCTGACGCTCGACGCGAAGGCGAAGTCTGCGAGCGGGCTCGGCCTCGCGGATGTGATCACCATCACGGACCCGACCGAGATCCTCGACAAGATCGACCTCAAGGCCGACGCGCAGTGACGCAGGCGCCCGAACCGGCGGAGGGACTGCCGCCGGAAGATCTGTCGTGGCGTCCGGGCGCGTTGGCGGCGCGGTGGGCGGCTCTGCCGCCTGCGCTGCGCGGCCTGTTGCGCAAGCGCCTCAATCCGCACAATCAGACGCGATTGCATCTGGCGGCGCTGATCGCCCGGCGGCCCGGCCAGATTGCGGTCGGCGCCTGGACCTATGGCCGCCCGAAGGTTCGCTTCCCCGAAAGCGGGGCGCGGCTGACGATCGGTCGCTACGGCTCGATCGCCGATGGCGTCGAGATCCTGCTCGGGGGCAACCACCGGACCGACTGGGTGACGACCTATCCGTTTCCAGCCCTGCCGGGGCTCTGGCCCGAAGCCGCCGCGATCGAGGGCAGCGACACCACACGCGGTGACGTCACCATCGGCCACGATGTCTGGCTCGGCTCACAGGCCATGATCCTGTCCGGCGTGACGATCGGCACCGGTGCCGTCGTGGCGGCACGGGCGGTGGTGACGCGGGACGTGCCGCCCTATGCCATCGTCGGCGGCAATCCGGCGCGCGTTCTGCGGCTGCGCTTCGACGAGGCGGATATCGCCGCGCTGCTCGCCAGCCGCTGGTGGGAGCTGCCACGCGAGACAGTCCTCGCTTTGCTGCCGCTGCTGATGTCCGGCCGCGTGGCGGACATCGTGGCCAGCGTCAGCGAGCGGCAACCAGCCGGCGCTTGAACCCGAGCGCGGGCTTCTCGACCAGATGCCAGGACAGCCAGGCGATGACGAGGGTCGCGAGGAGTCCCGGCCAGAACAGCGTCATCACGCCGGCGGCGGGAAAGAGGGCGTGGCTCGCCTGCTGGATCGGCCAGCCATAGAGATAGACGCCATAGGAGAGGTCGGAGGGCGGCTCGCTGCGCCACCGGGTCAGCGCTGGATGGAGCGCCAGTACCAACACGCCCCAGGCGGTCACCAGGTAGAGGGCGGTCTTGTAGAGCGGCGTCGGCGCGAGCAGGACGAGCGCGGCGAGCCCGAGTGCCAAGCCGGGCAGCGACAGGGGCACGCGCTCGCGGAACAGATAGATCAGCCCGCCGGCCAGGAAGATCAGCGGCAGCCGCAACGCCGTTTCGACCCCTTTCGGACCGTCCGGGTCAACGACCTCGCGGAGCACAACGGCAGTCAGCAACAGGCAGCCGGCCGCGAGCGCCAGCCTGGGCCTCGCCAGCAGCCCCAGCAGCCCGCCGACGAGCACGCCGAGATAGCAGATCGTCTCGTATTTCAGCGTCCACACGGTCCCCATCGGGAAGGGCAGCGGATTGCGGTCGAAGACACCCGGCAGGGCCGAGGCGCTTTTGAAGGTGGTCAGAGTGCCGGTGATGAAGCGACGCAGCTGCGGATCGGCGAGATAGGCACCGAGATCGAGGCGGGTCATGGCTGCGCCGAGGCCGAGCGCGACGACCAGCGTCGCGGCCACGAGGCCCGGCGCGATGCGCAGCGTGCGGGAAACGAGATAGTCGCGCCAGCCGCGGCGGTCATAGCTCATCGTCACCAGGAAGCCGGAGATCGCGAAGAAGCCGTTGACCGCATGCTCACCCAGGGTGAAGCCCGTCGTCTGGGCCCAGGGTTCGTCCTCGACGCGCCCGGTGGCGACGCTGAAAGCATGCGAGACCACCACGGCCAGAGCCAGAACGAGCCGCAGCAGACCGAAATTGTTGTGAGGACCGGCCAGCCCTTCCGCGACCGTCGCATTGCGCAACGCCCTCATGGCTGCGACTCCAACCCTTCGTGAGCCAGCGCCGAGCGGCCGCGCAGCCAGGCGAGCGCGCCGGCCGCGGAGCCGGCATGGGCGGCCATCTTCTCGCGCCGCAGGATCAGCGCGTAACCCGCTGCCTTGACGAGGTTTTCGACGATCCGGAGCGGGGACGGCCCCGGCAAACCGTATTTGCGGGCGACATAGCCCTCCGACCAGGCGAGGTGCCAGCGCGCCCTGAAGCGGCGCGCGGCCGACGGCGCGCTCGAACGCCCCCGCCCGTGCCCGGCCTCGGCTGCATGGACATGGACGAGCGCGTGACCGGCATCGCGCAGGCGGCGGCAGAGGTCGTCATCCTCGTAGAACAGAAAGATCGCCGGGTCGAAGCCGCCGAGCGTCCGGAAAACGTCGCGACGGATCAGCAGGCAGGCGCCCGAGAGGAAGGGCAGGCAGGCGTCGCCCTCCGGGATCGCCATCCCCCCGCTGCGGTTGAGATGCGGGGGCGAGAGCAGCGAGCGCGGCTGCAGGAAGATCCGGCCCGAAGGCTCGACGATGCGCGGGGCGAACAGGGCGGCGTCGGGATATCGTTCCGCGGCTTCGAGCAGCGCCGCGATCGCGCCCGGCCTGACCTCGACGTCGGGATTGACGATCAGCACGAAGGGCGTGTCGCTGGCGGCGACGCCCCGGTTGTTGGCACGGCCATAGCCCTCGTTGCGCGGGCTGGCGATGACGGTCGCGCCGAGCTCACGGGCGATGGTGGCGCTGGCGTCGCCGCTGGCATTGTCGACGACGATGGCCGGCACCCCCTCTGCGGCCAGCGCCGACAGACAGGCCGGCAGCACCTCGGCACTGTCATGGCTGACGACGATGGCGGTGATCAGGCTCGCGGCGGGCATTGGCGCCTTGTGGCCGCGATGGCCGATCCGAGGCAAGCGAATTCAGCGACGGGCCAGCGCCGCAACGTCGCGCTGAACGGAGGCGCGCTCGGCGGCGTCGCAGGCGCGCGGCGCCTTGTAGGATTTCACCGCAAAGGCCGCATTTGCCAGCGCGAAGCGGTGCCGCTCGTCTTTCCGCATATGCCCGACGATCCGTCCGCGATCGACCCGCAACCCGCAATCATAGGCGCGCGAGACCTGCGCCGCGGCGAATTCAGGCGTGCCCGGCAGCGGCCCCGCCGTGGTGCAGGCGGAAAGGCCGAGCGCCAGCGGCAGTCCGGCAAGCAGCGGGTGAAGCCTCATCGCGCGACGGCCTTGTCAGAGGCCGCTGAAATCGCCCGCGCGGATGCGCGTCATCTTCTCGCGGACCTCCGCGCGTTCCTCGGCGCCACAGGGCTTCGGCCGCACCATCTGGTTGACCGTCTCGCCTTCGGAGACCGTGACGTAGGTCGAGCGCGCGCTGGCGAGCTGCTCCGGGGTGGCGCCACGGGCCTTCTCGGCCGCGATGAAGCCATCGAGCGTGCTGCGGCTCGGCGTTCCGGCGCGGCAGGCGACCGAGCGCGAGACGAGGCTCGCCAGTTCCGAGGCGCGGGACGCGCTCGGATTGGCCGGGCCGGAGACGCAGGCCGAGAGCGGCAGCGCCGCGAGGCAGACGAGCGCGAGCGCGCGCACCGGAGCCGAAGCGGTCATGTCGATCAGCCGTTCTTCTCGGGCGCGTTGATGCGCAGATGCGCCTCGCGCAGCTGCTTCGGAGAGGCCTCGGCCGGTGCCCCCATCAGCAGGTCGACCGCCTGCTGGTTCATCGGGAACAGAGCGACCTCGCGCAGGTTGGTGGCGCCGGCCAGCAGCATGATGATGCGGTCGACGCCGGCCGCCATGCCACCATGGGGCGGCGCGCCGTATTGGAAGGCGCGATACATGCCGCCGAAACGCTCGATCACCGTCTCCTCGCCGTAGCCGGCGATCTCGAAGGCCTTCACCATCGCTTCGGGCTTGTGGTTCCGGATGCCGCCCGAGGCGAGCTCGAAGCCGTTGCAGGCGATGTCGTACTGGAACGCCTTAAGCGAGAGCGGATCTTCGCTCTTCAGCGCTTCCAGCCCACCCTGCGGCATCGAGAAGGGGTTGTGCGAGAAATCGACCTTCTTCTCGTCCTCATTGTACTCGAACATCGGGAAGTCGACGATCCAGGCGAAGGCGAAGGCGTTCTCGTCGATCAGCCCGAGCTCCTGGCCGACCTTGTTGCGGGCCGCTCCGGCGAATTTGTAGAACTTGTCGGGGTTGCCGGCGGCGAAGAAGCAGGCGTCGCCGGGCTGCAGACCCATCTGGGCGATGATCGCGGCGACGCGCTCGGGCCCGATGTTGTTGGCGATCGGCCCCTGCCCCTCGCCGTCCTCCTTGATCATCAGGTAGCCGAGGCCCGGCTGGCCCTCGCCCTGCGCCCAGGAGTTCATCCGGTCGCAGAAGGCTCTGGAGCCGCCCTTGGGGCCGGGAATGGCCCAGACGCGGTTCTTCTCATCCTCGAGGATGCGCGCGAAGACCTTGAAGCCCGAGCCGCGGAAATGCTCCGAGACGTCCTGCATCACCAGCGGATTGCGCAGGTCCGGCTTGTCGGAGCCGTATTTCGCGATCGCCTCGGCATAGGGGATGCGCGGCCAGTTCTTCGTCACCGACTTGCCGTTGCCGAACTCCTCGAAGATGCCGCCGATGACCGGCTCCATCGTCGCGAAGACGTCCTCCTGCTCGACGAAGCTCATCTCGACGTCGAGCTGGTAGAACTCGCCCGGCAGGCGGTCGGCGCGGGGGTCCTCGTCGCGGAAGCAGGGTGCGATCTGGAAGTAGCGGTCGAAGCCCGCCATCATCAGCAGTTGCTTGTACTGCTGCGGCGCCTGCGGCAGCGCATAGAACTTGCCCGGATGCAGGCGGCTCGGCACCAGGAAGTCACGCGCGCCCTCCGGCGAGGAGGCGGTCAGGATCGGCGTCTGGAATTCGGAGAAGCCGGCCGCCTTCATGCGCTGGCGCATCGAGTCGATGACCTTGGTGCGCAGCATGATGTTGTTGTGAAGCTTTTCGCGGCGCAGGTCGAGGAAGCGGTATTTCAGCCGCGTATCCTCGGGATATTCGAGATCGCCGAACACCGGCAGCGGCAGTTCGCCGGCCGCGCCCAGCACCTCGATGTCGGTTGCGAAGACCTCGACGGCGCCGGTGGGCAGGTTGGCGTTCTCGGTGCCGGCGAGGCGCGCCTTGACCTTGCCGTCGATGCGCACAACCCATTCCGAGCGCAGCGTCTCGGCGGTGGCGAAGGCCGGCGAATCCGGATCGATCACGACCTGGGTCATGCCGTAATGGTCGCGCAGGTCGATGAACAGCACGCCACCATGGTCACGGATGCGGTGGCACCAGCCGGAGAGGCGGGCCTGGGAGCCGATGTCGCTCTCGCGAAGGGCGCCGCAGGTGTGGGAACGGTAGCGATGCAGGGTCACGGGGATGATCTCTTTCGGGGTCGCCCGGAGGCGCGCCGCAGGCGGTCAAATCTGCCGGCGTAAGCACACGCGGGCGCGCGGCTTGTCAAGGATTCAGGTGGGATTCCGAACGCTGCGGACTCGACGCGGCGCCCCCTGCTCCGTTAAGCCCGAAGCATGAAGCTGATCACGACCACGGCCGACCTCGCCGACGCCTGCGCGCGCCTCGCCAGCCACCCCTTCGTCACGGTCGATACCGAGTTCCTGCGGGAGACGACCTATTATCCCAAGCTCTGCCTGATCCAGCTCGCCTCGCCCGACGAGGCGGTGCTGGTCGATCCGCTGGCGCCGGAACTCGACCTCGCCCCCTTCTTCGGGCTGATGGTCAATGAGGCCGTGGTCAAGGTCTTCCACGCGGCCCGGCAGGATCTCGAGATCGTCTGGATGCTCGGCCGGGTGCTCCCGACGCCGCTCTTCGATACGCAGGTCGCGGCGATGGTCTGCGGCTATGGCGACTCGGTCGGCTACGAGCAGCTCGCCAACGATCTCGCCAAGGCGCGCATCGACAAGTCTTCGCGCTTCACCGACTGGTCGCGCCGGCCGCTGAACGAAGCCCAGCTCGTCTATGCCGAGGCCGACGTCACCCATCTGCGCGAGATCTACCGGGCCTTGAAGGCCGATCTCGAACAGACCGGCCGCGAGAGCTGGGTCGCCGAGGAAATGGCGGTCCTCAATTCCCCGGCCACCTATGAGGTGAAGCCCGAGAATGCCTGGCAGCGCCTCAAGGGCCGCATCCGCAAGCCGAAGGAACTCGCCGTGCTGATGGAGCTGGCAGCCTGGCGCGAGCGCGAGGCGCAGCACCGCGACGTGCCGCGCCAGCGCGTGCTCAAGGACGATGCGCTGATGGACATCGTCCAGCGCGCACCGCGCTCGGTCGAGGCGCTGGCCGAGCTGCGCTCAGTGCCCAACGGTTTCGAGCGATCCCGCTCGGGCGGCGAGGTGCTGGCGGCGATCGAGCGCGGGCTCGCGCTCGATCCCAAGACCTTGCCCCGGCTGGAGCGCGAACGCGGCCGCGGCGGCAACGGCGCCGTGCTCGACCTCCTCAAGGTCCTTCTCAAGGCGGTGGCCGAGGCGGAGCGCGTCGCGCCCAAGATCATCGCGTCCAGCGATGATCTTGAAGCCATCGCCGCCGATGACGAGGCCGATGTCCCCGCGCTGCAGGGCTGGCGGCGCGGTGTGTTCGGGGAGAAGGCTCTGGCGCTCAAGAGCGGCGAACTCGGGCTGCGCATCGAGCGCGGCCGGGTCGTTGTCGGCTGAGCGGCGGGCTCAGACGCGGGCGATCTCCCAATCGCGGCCGAGCAGCTTGGCGAGCTGCTTCAGGCGGCCGATGACGCGGTCGCTGGCCAGCGGCGCCAGATCGTCGGGCAGCCGCAGCACCAGGCGCCCATCGACGCAGGTCGCGGGCATGCGCGGCAGCAGTCCCGCCATGCCGGCCGAGAGCAGATAGGCGACGCGGAAGATCGCCGCGAGCAGCACAGCACGCTCGAGGATCGGCGGCGGCAGCAACGCCCGCAACCCGCTGGCTGCGGGAGAGTCGGATTTCAGCCCGGCGTATCGATGGAAGATCGCCAACGCCAGGAAGGCGCGACCGACATGGTCGATGCCGGTGAAATAGGCATGGGCGATGACATTCATGCTCTGCTCGCCGCGGTAATCGGGATGGGCGCGCCAGCCGATGTCCGAGAGCAGGCAGACGGATTCGATCAGCCGCGGCGACGGCTCGTCTCCGGGCAGCCCCGCCGTCTCGAGGATGGCGCGGCTCCAGGCGATCAGATCGGCGGCATGGCGCGGGTCGCGGGCGCGCAGATGGTTGTAGTCGCGGGCGGCGCGCAAGAGCGGGTCGGCGGCGCGCTCTTCGTCGGAAAGCTGTTCGTGCAACAGCCCCTCGCGGACGCCCTGCGCCGAGATGATGACGGCGCGGGGCTTGCCGCGCTTGATCAGTTCGTCGAGCACCAGCGCGCCATAGGCCAGCAAGGGGCGCCGCGCCGAGGAAACGGCATCGATCGCGTCGAGCCCCGTCAGGTCGGCCTTCTCGACCAGCTTGACGAAATCGGCCACGTCCTTCGCCGGCAGCGTGTAGCCATGCATGACATTGAGCGGATAGTGGACCTGATGCTGGTGGAGCGTCGCCAGCGCGCGCCAGGTGCCGCCGACGGCATAGAAGTCGCGCCCCTTCATCGCCTCGATCTGCGGCAGCTTGTCGAGTTCGTCCTTGACGATCTTCTCAGCCGCCTTGAGCGAGTTCTTGGAGCGGTCCAGCAAGGCGAGGCCGCCGAGCGGCACGCTTGCCCCCTCCCCGACCGTGCCGCGCGAGACGGGAATGAGTTCCAGGCTGCCGCCGCCGAGGTCGCCGACGACGCCGTCGGGATTGTCGAAGCCAGAGAGAACGCCGAGGCCCGAGAGCACGGCCTCCCGGTCGCCGGAGATCAGCTCAATCGGCTGGCCGATGGCCTGCTCGGCCCGGGCAATGAACTCGGCGCCATTGCTGGCATAGCGCGCGGCGGCGGTGGCGATGACCCGGATCTCGCCGACATGCATCGCCTCGCAGAGGATGCGGAAGCGCACCAGCGCCGCGATCGCCTTTTCGACGGCTTCGGGCGCAAGCCGCCCCGTGGTCGCGACCTGGCGGCCGAGGCCCGCCATCTCCTTCTCGTTGAAGACCTGGGCGGGCGCACGCGCGACCATCTCGTAGACGACGAGACGGACGGAGTTGGAGCCGATATCGACGATGGCGAGCGTTCCGGCCCCAAGCCCGAGCCGGCCGGGCGCGGTCAGAACGTCACGCTTTGCGCCCCCCTCGACGGGAGAGGGAGCGGGGGCTGGAATTCGAGAGTGATTTGCCACGTCCTGACAGACTCGGGTTCGTCATGAAGTACTTGTGAGCGTTGAACGACTCTTCGTTCGGCGCCGGGACAATGCGTCGGGAGCCGCCGTCCGGCAAGATCGTCCAGCTCTGTTCGTTGTCGAGGAAGTTCGCCAGCATGATCTGTTCCAGCAACTGCTGGTGGACCGTCGGGTTCAATATCGGCGTCAGCGCCTCGACGCGGCGGTCGAGATTGCGCGGCATCAGATCGGCCGAGGAGATGTAGAGCTTGGCCTTGGCGGAGGGCAGACCGTGCCCGGCGCCGAAGGCGTAGACGCGGGTGTGTTCGAGGAAGCGCCCGATGATCGACTTGACGCGGATGTTATCGGACAGGCCCGGCACGCCCGGACGCAGGCAGCAGATGCCGCGCACGACGAAGTCGATCTCGACGCCGGCCTGGCTGGCGTCATAGAGCGCATCGATGATCACGGGATCGACCAGCGAGTTGCACTTGCCCCAGATCGCGCCCTTGCGGCCCGCCTTCACATGGGCGACCTCCTCGGCGATGTCGTCGAGCAGGCGCTGCTTGAGACCCACCGGCGAGACCGACATTTTCTCCAGCTCGGCCGGCTCGGCATAGCCGGTGATGAAGTTGAAGACTCGCGCCACGTCCTGCGACATCACCGGATCGGCGGTGAAGAAGGACACGTCCGTGTAGATGCGCGCGGTGATCGGGTGATAGTTGCCGGTCGCGATGTGGCAATAGGAGACGAGCTGCCCGGCCTCCCGACGCACCACCAGCGACAATTTTGCGTGGGTCTTCAGCTCGATGAAGCCGTAGACGACCTGCACGCCCGCCCGCTCCATCTCCTTGGCCCAGCGGATGTTGGCTTCCTCGTCGAAGCGCGCCTTGAGCTCCACAAGAGCCGTCACGGACTTGCCGGCCTCGGCGGCTTCGGTCAGCGCCTTGACGATCGGGGAGTTGGCCGAGGTGCGGTAGAGCGTCTGCTTGATCGCGACGACATTGGGGTCGCGGGCCGCCTGCTGCAGGAACTGCACGACGACGTCGAAGCTCTCATAGGGGTGGTGGACCAAGAGGTCCTTCTGCCGGATCGCCGCGAAGCAGTCGCCGCCGTGCTCGCGGATGCGCTCGGGAAAACGGGCGTTGTAGGGCTTGAACTTCAGGTCCGGCCGGTCGACGCCGACGAGCTGGGACAGCTCGCTCAGCCCGATCATGCCCTCGACCTCGACGACCTCGTCCTCGTCGACCTTGAGCTCGCGCACGATCAGCTTGCGCAGATGCGCCGGCATCCCCGTGCTGATCTCGAGCCGGATGACGACGCCCAGCCGGCGCAGCTTGAGCATGGTCTCGAAGACGCGGACGAGATCTTCCGCCTCCTCCTCGATGTCGAGATCGGTGTCGCGGATGATGCGGAAGGAGCCGGTGCCCTTGACGTCGTAGCCGGGGAAAAGCTTGCCGATGAACAGCGAGACCGCGTCCTCCAGCGTGATGAAACGGCGCTTCTCCTCGCGGGCGAGATCGGGCAGCTCGATGAAGCGGTCCATCTTGATCGGCACGCGGATCAGCGCGTCGAGCTGGCGCCCGTCGCTGACGCGCTCCAGCGCCAGCGCGACGGTAAAGCCGAGATTGGGAATGAACGGAAAGGGATGGGCCGGATCGATCGCGAGCGGCGTCAGCACCGGGAAGACGTAGTTGAGGAAGTAGTCCTCCAGCCAGACGCGCTCGGCCGGGCCGATATCGCCGGGCGACAGCAGCTGGATGCGGTTCTCGTCCAGGTCGCCGCGCAGCTCGACCCAGCGGGCCTGCTGGTCCCGCGTCAGGGCCGCGACGGCCTCGCCGAGCGCAGCGAGCTGGGCGGCCGGCGTTAGGCCGTCCTGGCTCGGCGTGACCACACCCGCCTTGAGCTGCTCACGCAGGCCCGAGACGCGGACCATGAAGAACTCATCGAGATTCGCGGCCGAGATCGAGAGGAAACGCAGCTGCTCGAGCAGCGGGTGATTTCGGTTGGAGGCTTCCTCCATGACGCGCCGGTTGAACTGGAGCCAGGAGAGCTCGCGGTTCATGAAGCGGGCCGGCGAATCACGCAGTGGCGTCGGTTCCTCGGCGGGGGGGTGAGGCACGGCCTCGGCGGCGCTGGGTTGCGTGTTCATGCGCTTGGCGCTCGTTCCGGTCGCTGCTCTGGCCACGGTCGTCTCCTTGCGCGTCTTGAGCCACCGTAGCGTGACGGTTCGATGACAACCATGTCATTTCCGGCTGAGGGCGGTGCCGGCGCGGCTGCGTCGCTGCACCCTCTTGCAAGGCGCGGCCGGCTCCTGTTTCGTGCCGGCGCGGGGTCGGCTCCCCGGGCGGCCTTTCCCGGCCGTCTGAATCGACAGAGGCCATTTTGAGCAGTTCTTCCCAACGCGACGATGGCGACATCGTCTATCCGTCCGCCATTCCCTTCGTTCTCGCGCATCTGGCCTGCTTCGGCGCCCTCTGGAGCGGCGTCACCGCCACCTCGGTCTGGCTCGCCATCGGCCTCTACTGGCTGCGCATGTTCGCCGTGACCGGCGGCTATCACCGCTATTTCTCGCACCGTACCTACAAGACCAGCCGGATCGGGCAGTTCCTGCTTGCAGCGTTGGCACAGTCGACGGCGCAGAAGAGCGTGTTCTGGTGGGCCTCGAAGCATCGCCACCACCATCGCTATGCCGACACCGAGCATGATGTGCATTCGCCGGTGCAGACTTCCTTCGCCTATTCGCATGTCGGCTGGATCTTCAGCCGCGACCACCACGTCTTCGACGATTCGACGATCCCTGACCTGACGAAGTTCCCTGAACTGCGCTGGCTGCACCGTTTCGAACTGGCGCCGGCGATCCTGCTCGCAGGGTTGTGCTTCCTGATCGACGGCTGGGCGGGGCTCTTCGTCGGCTTCTTCTGGTCGACGGTCGCTGTCTATCACGCCACCTTCTGCATCAACTCGCTCGCCCATGTGCATGGCGACAAGGATTATGTGACCGGTGACGAGAGCCGCAACAACTGGTGGCTCGCCATCATCACCATGGGCGAAGGCTGGCACAACAACCACCACGCCTATCAGTACAGTGTCCGCCAGGGCTTCCGCTGGTGGCAGATCGACCCGACCTACTACATCATCCTCGGGCTTTCGAAGCTGCGCCTGGTCTGGGACCTGAAGCAGCCCCCCCAGGCCGTGGTCGACCGCTCGCAGGCGCTGCCCCCGCGCGTGATCGAGCGCTCGGCCGAGCGACTGGCGGCCTCGGTCCCGGTCGATCGGGTGGTCAGCGCCTTCCGCGAGGCCTATGCCTCGACCCCTGCTTTGCCCGAGCTGCACTGGCCGAGCCTGACGCTGGCCGAGCTTCGGGCGGCGCTGGCCGATCTGCAGGAACGCGCCGGCGATCGTTTCGCGGAGATCCAGAACCAGGCTGCAGAGGCCTGGGCGCAATGGGATGCCTCGAGCTGGCAGCTGCCTGTCCTGCCCAGCCGCGAGCAGCTCAACGCCAAAGCCGCGGCGATGTTCGTCAAGACGCCCTCGCTCGACGCCATCGCCAACCGCGCCCACGAGCTGCTGGTCGAGGCGATGCATGCGCGGCTCGTCGCCCTCCCGGTCGAGGCCGGCCCGCGCCGCCTCGGCTGAGGCGGCTTCACTCCTCGGCGTAGAGGTGCTCCAGCGCCTCTGTCGCCAGAGGCCGCGTGACGCGGCGGCCGCGTTCGAGCGACAGCCTGTCGAGCAGGTCGACCAAGGTGCGCGCCGCGGCGAAGGAGCGCTCCATCCGCAGCGCCAGCATGTCGATGATCCCGGTGTCGACCACGAGCTGGCGGTCGATAAAGAGTTTGACGAGGACGGCGCGCAGCAATGCGTCGTCGGGGGGCTCGATCCGGGCCTCCGGCGCCAGCCGCAGCCGTGACAGCAGATCCGGCACGCGCAGACCCCACTGGTCGGGCGCCGTGCGGGCGGTGAGCAGCAGGTGGCCACTGCGCGCCTTGACCGCATTCATCAGGTGGAACAGCGCCGCCTCGTCTTGCAGGCCGCCGTCGCAATCCTCGACCACCAGCGCGCCGCCGGAGACGAGATGGGGCACCTGGGCATCCAGAACCTCTCTCGCTGACACGGTCCAGGCATGGGCGCGCTTGGCCCAGATCGCAGCGAGATGCGTCTTCCCGGCGCCTTCGGGCCCGACCAGGCGAAGCCAGGCGTCCGGCCAGTGCGGCCAGGCCTCGACCAGCCCGTAGGCGGCCTCGTTGGACGGACCGATCAGGAAATCCTCGACGCCATGGCGGCTGTCGACCGGCAGGTCGAACGCCAGCTGGCGCGGCCGAGGCGGTTGCTCAGGCATCGACATCGAGGCGCGCCTGCACAGCCGCGGCCTTGGTCGCGTCGCCGCCGTGATAGATGTTGCTAGCGAGATATTGCCGGAGCGCAAAGCGGCAGAGTACGCCGATGACGGCGGCGAGCGGCACCGCCAGCAGCAGCCCGACGAAGCCGAAGAGCGAGCCGAAGGCGAGCAGCGCGAACATCAGCCAGACCGGGTGGACGCCGATCGAGTCGCCGACGAATTTCGGCTGGAAGATGTTGCCCTCGAGGAATTGTCCTGCGGCGAAGACCGCGAGCGTCGCCAGCGGCCAGGTCCAGTCCGGCCAGAACTGGACGATCGCGACGCCGACCGAGAGCACGAGTCCAGTCAGCGAGCCGACATAGGGAATGAAGGACAGGAAGCCGGAGATGATTCCGATCAGCGCGCCGAAATTGACCCCGAGCAGGCTGAGGCCCACCGCGTAGAAGATGCCGAGCAGGAGGCACACCAACGCCTGGCCGCGCAGGAAGCCGGCAATGGCGACATCCATCTCGTGCAGCAGGCCGCGGATAGTGTCGCGATGATCGAGCGGCAGCCAGCTGTCGACCGTGGCGCACATGCGGTCCCAATCGACCAGCAGATAGAAGGCGATCACCGGGGTTAGCACCAGCAGGGAGAACACGCCGACGATGGCCGTGCCGCCGGTCCAGAGCGACTGCAGCACGCTGCCGACCCATTTGGTCGCCTCGCCGACGAGATTCCCGAGCGAGCTCTTGGCCTCTTCGGTCAGCGCCGTGCCGCCGAAACGCTCCAGCCAGGGGCCTCCCTGTTCGAGAACGAGGGTCTGCAGACGCTGCGCGTCCGCCGGCAGACGGGCCACCAAGCCCGCGAGCTGCTGGCCGAGCAGCGGCACCAGCAGGACGAGCGCCAGCACGAAGATGATCAGGAACACCACGAGGATGAAGATGGTGGCGGCGAGCCGGCCCATCCCGATGCGCTCTAGGCGATCGGCCAGGGGGTCGAGCAGATAGGCGAGCGCCAGCGCCGCGATGAAGGGCAGCAGCACGTCGCGGAAGACGACGAGGAACAGCACGAGCACGGCGAGCGAGAGCAGCCAGAACCCGATTTGGCGTTGGAGTGTCATGGTCTGGCCTTTCGCGGATCCGGCGTCGCCGTCCACAAATGGATCGGCAGGCCCGAGGTTCCAAGACCTTTCCGCGTCGCCCTCCGCGGGCGGCGTCGCAAAGGCGCCGCCCGGGCCGGGTTTTCGCGATCAGTCGATGTCCTCGACCTCGACCTCGGTGCCGTAGACGCGCTGGGCCAGCGAGGCTTCCATGAAGGGATCGAGTGCGCCGTCCAGAACCTCGGAGGGCGCGGTCGACGACACGCCGGTGCGCAGATCCTTCACCAGCTGATAGGGCTGCAGCACATAGGAGCGGATCTGATGGCCCCAGCCGATATCGGTCTTCGAGGCCTGCTCGGCATTGGCCTTCTCTTCCCGCTTCTTCAGCTCGACCTCGTAGAGTCGCGCGCGCAGCATGTCCCAGGCCTTGGCCCGGTTCTTGTGCTGCGAGCGCTCCTGCTGGCACGACACCGCGATGCCTGAGGGGATGTGTGTGATGCGCACGGCCGAATCGGTCGTGTTGATGTGCTGCCCGCCCGCGCCTTGCGCGCGGTAGGTGTCGATCCGGCAGTCCGACTCGTTGATGTCGATGACGATGCGGTCGTCGACAACGGGATAGACCCAGACCGAGGCGAAGGAGGTCTGGCGCCGCGCATTCGAGTCGAAGGGCGAGATGCGCACCAGCCGGTGCACGCCGCTCTCCGTCTTCAGCCAGCCATAGGCGTTGTGGCCCTTGAACTGGAGCGTGGCGGACTTGATGCCGGCCGTGTCACCGTCCTGATACTCGAGCGTCTCGACCTTGAACTTCCGCCGCTCGCCCCAGCGCCGATACATGCGCAGCAGCATCTCGGCCCAGTCCTGGCTCTCGGTTCCGCCGGCGCCGGGATGGATCTCGAGATAGGTGTCGAGCATGTCGGCCTCGCCCGAGAGCAGGGTCTCGACCTGCAGGCGCGCGGCCTCGACCTCGACCGCCTTGATGCCGGCCTCGCCCTCGGCGATCGAGGCGGCGTCATCCTCCATCTCGCCGAGCTCGATGAAGGTCAGGGCGTCGTCGAGGTCGCGCTCAAGCTTGAGGATGCCCTCGATCTGGGTTTCCAGCGAGGTGCGTTCGCGCATCAGCTTCTGCGCGGTGTCGGCATCGCTCCAGAAATCGGGGCCCTCCGAGAGGGCGTTCAGTTCGGCGAGGCGGCGCTGGGCTTGATCCCAGTCAAAGATGCCTCCTCAGCAGTCCGATCGACTGCTTGGCGTTGTCGAGTTGCGTCTGGATTTCTGGGCGCATGCGTTAGGCCTTGATGAATCTGGCGTCGGGATAAGCGGGAACGGGCCCGGTGTAAACGGCATGGTGGGCGAGCCCGTCATGCTCGCCCTCATGGCAGACCGTCGCTGGCGCGGACGTCAGTACAGTCCGCCGGTGCCGGAGCCGACGGCGCGACCGCCGCCCGGGGCCACGCTGAAGGGCGTCATGCCGTCACCCGCGGCGCCAATCACCGAATAGCTGTCCGGCGGCGCGGTGCCGGGCTTGAAGGCTTCGAGGATGCCGCCTTCGCCACCCGCGCGCATCCCGGTCTTGGGGTCGACGCGGATCAGCTTGATGCCGGCCGGGACGCGGAACGGGGTCGCCGGCTTGTCCTTCAGGGCCGCCGCCATGAAGTCGCGGAAGATCGGCGCCGCATACTGGCCGGCCGTGGCCGAGGTGCCGAGCGACTTCGGCTTGTCGAAGCCCATATAGACGCCGACCGCGAGATCCGGCGAGAAGCCGACGAACCAGACGTCCTTGGCGTCGTTGGTCGTCCCCGTCTTGCCCGCCAGCGGCTTGCCGACCGACTTGACGACGGTCGCGGTGCCGGACTGGACGACGCTCTCCATGATCGAGACCATCTGGTAGGCGGTCAGCGGGTCGAGAACCTGGTCGCGGTTGTCGATCAGCCGCGGCTCGCGCTGGTCGGCCCATTTCTCGGCGTTGCAGCCTTCGCAGATGCGCTGGTCGTGCCGGAAGATCGTTGCGCCCCAGCGGTCCTGAATGCGGTCGATCAGGGTCGGGCGGATCTTCTTGCCGCCGTTGACGAGCATGGCGTAGCCGGCGGTCATGCGCATGACCGTCGTCTCGCCGGCGCCCAGCGACATCGAGAGCACGGGCAGCATGTCGTCATAAACGCCGAAGCGACGGGCATATTCCGCGATCAGCGGCATGCCGACATCTTTGGCGAGACGCACCGTCATCAGGTTCTTCGAGAACTGGATGCCGTAGCGCAGGGTGCGCGGGCCGGTCGACTTGCCGTCGTAATTGTCCGGCCGCCACATGCCGAGCCCGCCGCCCTGGTCGATCTCGACCGGCGCGTCGAGCACGATCGAGGATGGCGTGTAGCCGTTGTCGAGCGCCGTCGCATAGACGAAGGGCTTGAAGGACGAACCGGGCTGGCGCATCGCCTGCGTCGCGCGGTTGAATTCGGACTGGTCGTGGCTGAAGCCACCGACCATGGCGAGCACGCGGCCCGAGAACGGGTCCATCACCGTGATCGCGCCGTTGACCTCCGGCAGCTGGCGCAGGCGCACCTGCCCCGGGCGGTTATCCATCGGTTCGACATAGACGACATCGCCGACCGAGACGGCCTGCGAGACGCGCGCCCGGCGGGTCCACTTGATGCCTTCCGGCCCCAGCGTGACGGTATCCCGGTCGTTCTTGAGATGGCCCGAAGCCTCACGGAGCGGATGCAGGCCGAGGCGCGCGCTGTCGCCCGCCACGTCGAGCACCACCGCCAGACGCCAGGGCGCGACGTCGCCGAGCACCGGCAGTTCGCCGATGGCGAGCCCCCAGTCACGGGCGGAGAGGTCGAGCTTCTGGATGGCGCCGCGCCAGCCGCGGGCCTCGTCGAAGCGCACCAGCCCGTCGACCAGCGCCTTGCGGGCCATCAGCTGCATCTTCGGGTCGACGGTGGCACGCACCGACAGGCCGCCCTCGAGCAGCTTCTTCTCGCCATAGCGATCCTGCAGCTCGCGACGGATCTCCTCGGCGAAATAGCCGGCGGCGATGTTGTTGGGCGAGACCGTGCGAGGATTGACGCCGAGCGGCTGCTTTTTCGCCGCTTCGCCGATCTCACGCTTGACGAAGCCGTTCTCGACCATGCGGTCGATGACGTAATTGCGCCGCTCGATGGCGCGCTCGCGGTTGCGGAACGGGTGCAGATCGGTCGGCGCCTTCGGCAGCGCAGCCAGGTAAGCCGCCTCGTGCAGGTTCAGTTCATGGACCGACTTGCCGAAATAATTCAGCGCCGCCGCGGCGATCCCGTAGCTGCCCTGCCCCGGCGCCGGTGCGCCGAGATAGATCTCGTTCAGGTAGAGCTCGAGGATCTTGTCCTTCGAGTAGGCCGATTCGATCCGTAGCGCGACGAGCGCCTCGCGGATCTTGCGCTCGATGTTCTGCTCGGAGCCGACGAGGAAGTTCTTGGCCACCTGCTGGGTGATCGTCGAGGCGCCCTGTGGCCGCCGGCCGGCGGAGCGGTTGCGGAAATTGGTGATCGCGGCGCGCACGAGCCCTTCCGGGTCGACGCCGACATGCTTGTAGAAATTCTTGTCCTCGGCCGAGAGATAAGCGTCGATGATCAGCTTGGGAACGGCCTGGATCGGCAGATAGAGACGCCGTTCGCGGGCGAACTCGGCGATCAGCGAACCGTCGCCGGCATGGACGCGCGTCATCACCGGCGGCTCGTAGTTCCGCAGCTGCGCCGAATCGGGCAGATCCTTCGAGTAGTGCCAGAGGAAGCCGCCCGCCACGACGGCGCCGATCACGAAAGCGATCGCGCCGGCGGCGAACAACCATCCGAACAGTCGCAGGATAAAGCGCATCTCAGGCCCTGGCCCTTGCTCATCGACCGGCCGGCGCAGGCGCCGGGACGGACCGTCTCAAATCACGTCTATAACATGACGGACATGGCCAAACCGTGGCCTCTCCGACACATGACGTCTCGTCGCTCCGGCCGTCAGCGCCGATTCTCCGCCGCCTTGCCGCCCGGCGCGCGGGCATTGACGAAATAGCCCTCGACGGCCGCCGCCACCGCCGCGACGGCGCGTCCGCGCCACTCCGGCGAATTCAACAGCTCGGCATCCTTGGGGCTCGACATGTAGCCCAGCTCGATCAGCACCGAAGGCACGTCGGGTGCGCTCAGCACCCGGAAACCGGCCGAGCGCAGCGGGACCTTGTGCATCTTCACCGAGCCGCCGAGCGTCTCGACGAGATTGCGGGCGAACAAGGAGGAGAACGTGCGGGTCTCGCGTTTGGCCAGATCCATCAGGATGCCGGCGACGTCCTGCGTGTCCTCGCGGGCCTCCAGCCCGGCGACGGCATCCGCCTGGTTCTCCTTGGCGGCAAGCCTCGCCGCTTCGGCGTCGGTGGCGCGTTCGGAGGCCGTATAGACCGTCGCGCCGCGAACCTCCTGCGCCTGCGTCAGCGAATCGGCGTGGATCGAGATGAAGAGATCGGCCCCGGCCGCCCGGGCGATGGCGACGCGTTCGGCCAGGGGCACGAAGCGGTCGTCGTCCCGCGTCATCAGTACGCGATAGCGGCCGCTTGCCTCGAGCTGGTCCCGCAGCTTGGTTCCGAAGGCAAGCACGACATTCTTCTCGGAGATCGAGGCGACGACGGCGCCGGGATCGATGCCGCCATGGCCGGGGTCGATCACCACCGTCTGCCGGGTTTCGCCGGCTGGTTTGTCGGCCGGAGGCTCCACCGCGGTTGGCGCGGCTTCGCGCGTCGGCGTGCGGGCGACGGCGGCCTGGAATTCGGCGCGGGTCGCGTGCCGCAGCTCCACGACGAGTTCGCCGAAGCCGCCCCTGACCGGGCGCGTTTCGGCCTTCACCACCACAGCGGGCTGGGTGAGATCGATGACGATCCGCGCCCTGTCGGCGGTAAAAAGGCCGAATCGGAAGGCGCCGACGAAGCCCGCGCCCTTCCGTGCCACGGCCGGCTGGACCTGAAAGTTCGTCGAGGGCATGTCGATGACGACCCGGTCGGGCCCGGCCAGCACGGAGGCCGTAACCTCCAGCGGGCGTGACAGCGCCATCACCAGCCGCACCGTCTCGCCGGCCTGTTCCAGCCGTGCATCGGTCGCGACCGGCAGTTCGGCCGGTGGCCGGTCATTGGCGACGGCCTGCCCCGCCCAGGCGAAGCCCGTCGCGACGACCGCAACCAGCACGGTCAGGCGCAGGGCGCCGGCCGCGACACGGGCGATAAGGGGCAGGATTGAGGGAGGTGTCAGGTTCATCGTCCGAACTGTCGTCACCAAGGCTTAACCATAGCGACGCAACATCCTAATAGGGCGTTACCATGGGCCGGCCTTCGGGTGAACCGGCGCGCAGCGGGAGCGACGAGGCCGCCCCGCGATGTGACTTGCAAAACACGCTCACCTGTCTGTAATGGGGAAGGTTGCCTTGCAGGGCCGCCCATGGTGCGCATCCGGTCCGGAAGGGCCGTCGGCGTCCGGGGCCAGGCTGCAAGTCGGCAACCTCAACGGATCGTCCGCAGACGGCCGGTGCCGGTGCCCGTGTCATGCAGCATCAGGCCGACGTCTCGCGAGCGTGCAAACGCGGTGGGCCTGGTCTCCTCGGAGCGGGCATGCCGCAGGTCAGGACAGATGTCGGGGCATACGACGCCGCTTGGATCATCGGTGACTCGTCAATACCTGCGGGACGGTGCAGGGCCTTCGGCCCGACCGGACTTCCCGAGCCGCTCTTCTGTCTCGACCGAACACTTCCCCGTCCCAGATGCCGGCGCTCGCCGGCCTTTGCTCCTGCAACAAGCCGGCGCTCGCCGGCCTCTGCGCGGCACCCCTGCCCGCGGCAGCGGACCTTCGTCCGCAGCCCGGCGGGTTTCGGCGGCCGTGCCCATGGAACGTCAATATGGCCAACAAGATGCTCATCGACGCCACCCACCCGGAAGAGACCCGGGTCGTGGTGGTCCGCGGATCGCGAATCGAGGAATTTGATTTCGAGGCCGCCAGCCGCAAGCCGCTGCGCGGAAACATCTATCTCGCCAAGGTGACCCGGGTGGAGCCCTCGCTCCAGGCCGCCTTCGTGGAATATGGCGGCAACCGCCACGGCTTCCTCGCCTTCTCGGAAATCCATCCCGACTACTACCAGATTCCCGTCGCCGACCGGCAGGCGCTTCTGGCCGACGAGGCCCGCGCCGACCGCGAGGAGGAGCGCGACGAAGAGAAGCGCGAGAAGCGCGGCCGTCGCGACCGCGGCCGTCGCGGCGACCGGGACGGGCGCGCCAAGAAGGCTTCGTCCGACGAGACGGTGAGCGCCGAGGCGGTCGAGCTCGCCGACACCGCGCCGACCGACGAGAATGCGCTTGCGTCGGCCGAGGAACAGGTCGCGGCCCTGGCGGAATCGGCGGGCGAGGATGCGGTCGCCGCAATCGCTCCGCAGGCGGGCGAGACTGATGGGGAGCCGAACGGCGACGAGACGAACGCAGCTGCCGACTCCGAGCCAGACGAGGCGCGCCGCCGCTCCGATGACGACGAGTCGGGCGACGATCACGGCTCGGAGGACGGCGAGCAGGAGGAGCCCGAGCAGCTCGGCGGCGGCGACGCCCTCGACGACATGCCGGAGCGCCCGCAACGCAGCTCGCGCCGCCAGTACAAGATCCAGGAGGTGATCAAGCGCCGCCAGATCATCCTGGTGCAGGTCGTCAAGGAAGAGCGCGGCAACAAGGGCGCGGCGCTGACCACCTATCTCTCGCTGGCCGGGCGCTATTCCGTCCTGATGCCGAACACCGGCAAGGGCGGCGGCATCTCGCGCAAGATCACCAATGCCGAGGACCGCAAGCGCCTGAAGGAGATCGCCCAGGAGCTCGAGGTTCCGGAGGGGATGGGCCTGATCCTGCGCACGGCCGGTGCCTCGCGCACCAAGGTCGAGATCAAGCGCGACTACGAATATCTGATGCGGATGTGGGAGAGCGTGCGCGAGCTGACGCTCGCCTCCGTCGCCCCGGCGCTGGTCTATGAGGAGGGCAACCTCGTCAAGCGCTCGATCCGCGACCTCTACAACAAGGACATCGACGAGGTTCACGTCGCCGGCGACGAGGCCTATCGCGAAGCCAAGGACTTCATGCGCATGCTCATGCCGAGCCATGCCAAGAGCGTGAAGGCCTATCGCGAGCAGACGCCGCTCTTCGCCTCCTTCGGGATCGAGAGCCAGCTCGACGCGATGTTCTCCAACACCGTGACGCTGAAGTCCGGCGGCTACATCGTCATCAACCAGACGGAAGCGCTGGTCGCGATCGACATCAACTCCGGGCGCTCGACCCGCGAGCACAACATCGAGGACACCGCCCTCAAGACCAATCTCGAAGCGGCTGAGGAGATCTCCCGCCAGCTGCGCCTGCGCGACCTCGCCGGTCTCATCGTGATCGATTTCATCGACATGGAGGAGAACCGCAACAACCGTGCGGTCGAGAAAAAGCTGAAGGAATGCCTCAAGGACGACCGCGCCCGCATCCAGGTCGGCCGGATTTCGGCCTTCGGCCTGCTCGAGATGTCGCGCCAGCGCATCCGCACCGGCGTGCTCGAGAGCTCCTCCGTGCCCTGCCCGCATTGCGCCGGCGCCGGCATGATGCGCTCGGCGTCCTCGGTGTCGCTGCAGATCCTGCGCGCGCTGGAGGAGACGCTGATCAAGAGCGCCTCGCACAACCTCAACGTCCGGACGCGGCCTGAAGTGGCGCTCTATGTGCTCAACCAAAAGCGCGCGCATCTCGCCGATCTGGAAGCCCGCTTCAACGTCGCGATCACGATCTCGACCGATCCGACGCTGCTCGGCACCCGCTATTTCGAGGTGGAGCGCGGCGAGTTCGTCGGCAATGAGGGACGCATCGTCCCCTCGCCGATCAAGGCGGAAGCCGTGCTCTCGGATGCCGACGAGGAGGCGCTCGACGCCGCTGCGGAAGCGGAAGCGCTCGATGCCGAGAACGGCGGCGAGACGGATGCGGTCGCCGCCAGCGGTCGCGAGGAGCGGCCCGAGGGCGAGCGTGGCGAAGGCGGGCGCAAGCGCCGCCGCCGTCGTCGGCGGCGGCGTGGCGGCGAGCGTGACGCCAATGGCGTGCGTCTCGACGGCGGCAGCGACGAGGCCGATGGCGGCGATGACGACGGCGACGAGGACGGCGACGAGCAGACCGCCGAGGGCGCGTCCGATGGCGTCGCGACTGCATCCGAGCCCCTGGCCAGCATCGCCGAGGCGGTGGCGGAGCCGGTCGAGCCCGTCGCCGAGGAGAAGCCGAAGCGCGCCCGCCGCGGCCGCAAGCCCAAGGGCGAGGCCGAGCAGCCGCTCGAAGCCACTGCGGAAACAGTGACCGCGGAGGCGCCCGCAGCCGAGGCCGCTCCGGCTGAGGCGGAGAAGCCCAAGCGCAGCCGCTCGCGCAAGAAGGTCGTGCCGATCACCGAGGGCGGCGAGACCATCGAAGCGGTCGCCGCGCCTGCTGCTGCCGAAGCTCCCGCGCCGGCACCGGTGGAGGCCGCTCCCGTTGCGGAGCCCGAGCCCGCTCCGGCGCCCGCGCCGCGCGTGATCGAGGAGCCGGTCGCGGTAGTGCTGACCCCGCCCGATCCGGACCGCCCGAAGCGCGGCGGCTGGTGGAACCGGCTGGCCGGACGAGGCTGACGATCAGGGGCCGCTGCGGGACACCGCAGCGGCCTTTTTCTCGATCTGTTCATGCGCCGTCGGCAGCACGCTCTTAAAATCAAAATTGATTTCAGTGCCGAACTTGGTACTGTATTCAAGTCAGTTACGGAGGGCTCGCGGATGAAGACCGGCGTCCAGCGCGTCGAGGCTGATTATGCGGTCAGCGTTTCGGAGCTGAAGAAGAGCCCCAGCGCCGTCCTCAGTGATGCCAAGGGGATGCCCGTGGCCGTCCTGAACCACAACCGCGTCATGGCCTATATGGTCCCCGCCGAGACTTATGAGGCGATGTTGGAGCGGCTCGATGATTTGGCTCTCGCCGAAATCGTCAAGGCTCGCGCCGACGAGGTCGGGGTGTCGGTCACCCTCGATGAGCTATAGCCTCGCCTTCCTGCCCTCGGCTCAGAAGGAATGGCGCGAGCTCGGCGATAACGCTCGCGTCCAGTTCAAGAAGAAGCTCGCCGAACGGCTCCTCCGTCCACGTATCGCTTCCGACGCGCTGCACGGGATGCCGCACCACTACAAGATCAAGCTGAGGCAGGTCGGGTATCGGCTGGTCTACCGGGTCGACGACAACGTCCTCACGGTCCTCGTCGTCGCGGTCGGTCGGCGTGATCACTCCGACGTGTACGAGTCCGCCAAGCGGCGATGAGATCAACCCTAGCCCGCCGCCGGCGCCAGCGGGCTGGGCGGCGGCACCGCGGCGATCGCGGCGGCGCCCGAGGTCGAACCGCCCTCCCCGCCACGCACGGTGACGAGATTCGAGGCGAAGGGCACCTTGGCCTCGTTCAGCGCCCGATAGACCCGCTTGAGCGCCTCGCGCTGCAGCGTCGAAGCCTGGGCGGGGTTGGCGGTGAATTTGAGACGGATGACGACCGCGCTGTCGGTGATGTCGGCGACGCCCTGCATCTTGAGCTGGGCGATGAAATGCGGCCCGAATTCGGGGGCCTCGAGCAAAGCGAGCCCGACCTTTTTGATCGTCTTGCGCGCCTGCTCGATGTCGGCCGAGTGGTCGAGCCGGACGTTGAACTTGATCGTCGCCCAGTCGCGGCTGGCATTGGTCAGCTGCTGGATCTGGCCGAAGGGGATGGTGTGGATCTGTCCGCTCTGGTGGCGCAACTGCATCGAGCGCAGCGAAATCTTCTCGACCGTGCCCTTCAGCCGCCCGGTGTCGACATATTCGCCGACGCGGAAGGCGTCCTCGAGCATGAAGAAGACGCCGGAGACGATGTCGCGCACCAGCGCCTGCGAACCGAAGGAGATGGCCAGGCCGAGGATGCCGAAGCCGGCGAGCAGCGGGCCAATATCGACGCCCATGCGTGACAGCACGATCAGGATCGTCAGGCCCAGCACCGCACCCAGCACGACCCCGCGCAGAACCGGCAGCACGGTCGCCAGACGGGAGGGCACGCTGTCGCCGGTGCCCTCCTCCTCATCGGCATGGCCGGAGGCGCGCGGTTTCGGCGCGCAGGCGTCGAAGAAGACGCGCAGGAAGACGAGGGCCACCCAGCCGGCGAAGGCGAAGATCGCGACGCCGGCCGCCTGCCGCGAGAAGGCGGTGAACTGCGCCGTGCTGAGGCCGACGAGCAGCCCGGCCCAGAGCCGCGCCAGAATGAAGAATCCGGCAGCCCAGAGAATGCCAACGGCAGCCGCGCGCAGTGCCGCGCCCGTCGCCAGAGAGAGCGGCGTCGCGCCCTCGGTCCTGGCATGGCGGGCGGCGCGGCAGTCGAGCCAGCTACCGATTCCGACGGCGAGGATCGGGATGATGACGATCGCCGTCTGGGTCAGGGCCGCGGCCTCGGCCCAGCGGCCGCCATCCGACATCATCGCCGCGGCACGCCCGACCGCCCAGAGCGCCAGCGCCGTCGCCATGTAGAACCAGGGCGCCGAGAGCGCGATCAGGCGTCGCCAGGGGCCGGGTTCGGGTGAACCCTTCAGGATCAGGGCGGCGAGATCGCCGCGCAGGTCGTAGAACCACCAGAGTTTGAAGGCGACCGCGATGAGGCCGGTCAGCATCAGCAGTCCCGCCAGCGGCTGCGGCCCCGAGCCGACCCGGCCCGACAGCAGCAGCGCGACGATGATCAGCGGGGTCACCACCGAGTAGAACAGGAGGAAGCCGAAATGCCGCTCTGCCCGCGGCAGCGGCATGATGCGCCGCTCCGGCACGCCGGGCGAGAGCAGGAAGCGCCCGACGGCGAGATGGAGGGCACCGATGGCGGCGCCGTTGGCCACCGTGGTGATCGTCGCTGCGGCGATGTCCGGATCCGGCAGCCAGGCATTGCGCGCCAGCCGTGCCGCCAGAAGCGCGAGGACGATGGTGGCGACATCCTGCAGGAGGCCCCATGACGAGGCGATCAGCCGCGGAGTGAATTCAGGTCCCTGCGGGCGCATCCGGGCTGCGAAGAAGCCGGCGCTGGCCCGGCGGAACGCGCCCGCTGCCGCGAGCGCCAAGGCGATGATGAGCACGAGGCGCATTTCAGCAGACAGGCCGGTCAGGCCGTTGCGTCTGGCTTGCCAGGCCCGCCTCCAATCATCGGCGAGTTGGCCGATCCGGGGCACGGAGGCGACTCCGTAATCGACACCCTCGACCAGATCATCGACGAAAGCCTCGACCTGGGCCGTGGTGGAGGGAGCCGCGCTCTCGCTCGGCGCCGCGGCCTTGGAAGGGGCTTCCGGTTTGGACGGAGCGCTCGCAGGCTTCACCGCACCAGGTGTGCCGCCGATGCGGATTTCGACCTGGCGCCCGTCGCGCGACAGCGCCTCGACCATGCGGCTGACGGTTTCGGGCGCCTCGTCGCCCGAGAGGGTCAGGATGACGGGTGACTGGGCGGGGGACTGCGCGCGGCCCGGAGGCGCCATCGCCAGGGCGAGGCCCAGAGCCCCCATCGCCGCGATCAGGTTGCGACCGCCAAATCCCGAACCCATCTCGTCACACTCCCCAGCGTCACCCCGATTTGGCGCCGCAGCGGGAGGCTTGGCAAGCGGCGGCTAGGCCCGCTGTCGCAGCCAGGCGTCCAGTCGCGTGACGGCCTCCTGGCATTCGGCCAGAGAGCCTGCGAAGGCCAGCCGGACTGTTCGGGCGCCGCGGCCTTCGTCGAAATCGAGCCCCGGCGTGATCGCGACGCCCGCTCCGTTCAGAACATCGCGGCAGAAGCTCATAGAATCGTTCGAATATCGCCCGATGTCGCAATAAATGTAGAAGGCGCCGTCGACGGGCAGGAAATCGCCCAGGCCGATCCGCGGCAGCGCTTCCAGCAGATAGGCGCGGTTTTCGGCATAGCCCGCCTTGATCGCCTCGCATTCGGGCGTGGCCTCGAAGGCGGCCTCGCCCGCGACCTGACTCAGATAGGGCACCGAGATCGAGAGGTTCTGCTGCAGCCGCTCGATCGTCCGCACCAGCCGCTGCGGCACGACCAGCCAGCCGACGCGCCAGCCGGTCATGCAATAGTACTTCGAGAAGGAGTTGACGATGATCGCGTCGGGGTCGGCCGAGAGCGCCGTCGTCGCCGGCTGGTCATAGGTCAGACCATGATAGATCTCGTCGGAGATGTACCAGAGGCCGAGCCGGCGGCACTCCGCGGCCACGGCGGCGATGGCGTCGGGCGCCATGACCACACCGGTCGGATTGGCCGGGCTCATGGTCAGCACGCCGGCCAGCGGCTTCGCGCGATGCGCGCGGGCGATGAGATCCGGCGTCAGGGCGAAGCGGGTCTCGGGGCCGACCTCGATCGCCACGGGCTCTAGCCCGAGCGCGATCAGGATGTTGCGATAGGCGGGATAGCCCGGCGCCGTGATCGCAATGCGGGCTCCCGGCTGGAAACAGGCGAGGAAGGCCAGGATGAAACCGCCCGAGGAGCCGGTCGTGACCACCACGCGCTCGGCCGCCACATCGACGCCATAGGCTTCGGCGTAATGTCGGGCGATGCGGGCTCTCAGCGAATCCGTCCCCAGCGCCTGGGTGTATCCGATGCGGCCATCTTCGAGCGCGCGCGCCGCGGCGGCGCGGATCGAGGCCGGCGTTGGGGCCGAGGGCTGGCCGACCTCCATATGGACGACCGAGCCGCCGCCGCGCTCGATCGCCGCCGCCTGGTTCATCACGTCCATGACGATGAAGGGCTGGACGCGCGCGGCGCGTGCTGCGGGCTGCAGTCTGTCCTGCGGGCGGGAGGCGACTGGATTCGGCTGGTCTGGCATCGTCTCGTCCGGGGCGGGGTGGCCTGCCGGCGGGCGTAGCCGAGGCGTCCCGGCCCCGCAACCGGTGGCAAAGCTGTGAATTGACGCCTGCGTCACGAGAGCCGAGAAGCTGTGCAACATCAACCGGTCGCGCGCCGGAACCGAGAAGGACGACCCGATGGCCCTCCCCACCCCGCTCCGGCGTTTGGCCGGCCTCCTGCCGGCGCTGGCTCTCGGCTTTGGCCTCGCGGCCTCGACCTCGGCCCTGGCGCAGACCGCGACGCCTTCCCAAGGCCTCACCGCCGAACAGCGCAAGGCCATCGTGGCCCTGATTCGCGAGACGCTGCTGCAGAACCCCGAGATCATCCAGGAGGCGATGATCGAGCTGGAGCGCCGCAACGCCGTCGCTCAGGCGGATGCGCAGCGCAGCGCCGTCCTGGCGGAGAAGGCGAAGCTCGTCGATCCGGCGACCTCGGCGATCGTTGGCAACCCGCAGGGCGACGTCACCATCGTCGAGTTCATGGATTACAATTGCGGCTTCTGCAAACGGGCGGTCGAGGACGTCCGGGCCCTCGTCAAGGAGGATCCGAAGCTCAAGGTCGTGATCAAGGACTTCCCGATCCTGGGCCCCGACTCGGTCGAGGCGAGTCGTGTCGCGGTTGCGGCCATGACTCAGCTGCAGGGGCAGAAGTACTTCGATTTCCACAACAAGCTGATGGCGACCAAGGGCCGGATCAACGGCGCCAAGGCGCTCGAGGTCGCCAAGGAGGCTGGCGCCGATGTCGAGCGGCTCAAGAAGGACATGGAATCCGCGCAGACCAAGGGGGTGATCGAGGATACGGTGGCGCTCGGCGACCGTCTCGGTCTCACCGGCACCCCGGCCTTCATCCTGGGCGACGAGGTCGTGTTCGGCGCTGTCGGCGCGCCGGCCCTCAAGCAGAAGATCGAGGCCGTGCGCAAATGCGGCAAGACGAGCTGCAGCGGCTGAGCCTGTCGAGCGCCTGACGCGCCGTCAGACTTCCCCTGCCGGCTCGCAGCGTCTATGAGGGCGGCGTCCGCCGCCCTCGGGCGGCGCCGGAAACACCTGCGCCATGGTCGCCGTCCACGTTCTCAACGGTCCCAATCTCAACCTCCTCGGCACCCGCGAGCCCGCCACCTATGGCGCGGTAACGCTGGCCGGAGTCGAGGAGCGGCTGAGGGCGAGGGCTGAGGCGGCCGGCGTCGAGCTCGTCTTCCGCCAGACCAATTACGAGGGCGAGCTCGTCACCTTCATCCAGCAGGCCGGGCTGGCGGGGGCGGGCATCGTCATCAATGCCGGCGCCTACACCCACACCTCGGTCGCGCTGCGCGACGCGATTAAGGGCACGGATGCGCTGGCGATCGAGGTTCATGTCTCGAATGTCCACGCCCGCGAGGAATTTCGGCACCATTCCTATATGGCGCCGGTCTGCGTCGGCGTGATCTGCGGCTTCGGCGTCGCGAGCTACGACCTTGCTTTCGACGCGATCGTGCCGCTTCTGCAGAAGCGCGCCACCAAGCCGGCGGCCTGATCCGCACCCCACCCCACGGGCCTGCGCGCCCGATCCAAGACCACGAAGACGGTGAAACCGCCATGGCGACCAAGAGCCCGATCGACCCCGAACTGGTGCGTGAACTCGCGCAATTGCTGAACGAGACCGATCTCAGCGAGATCGAGGTCGAAAAGGGCGATCTCAGGGTCCGTGTCGCCCGGACGCTGACGGCGACCGTGCAGGTGCCCGCCGCCGCGCCGATGATGGCGGCGGCTGCCCCCGCCGCGGCGCCCGCCGCCGCTCCGGCCCCGTCGGACGCCAAGGCCGCCGCCGCCCACCCCGGCGCCGTGCCGTCCCCGATGGTCGGCACCGCCTATCGCCGGCCTTCGCCGGACGCCAAGCCCTTCGTCGAGATCGGCTCGGTGGTGAAGGCGGGCGAGCGGATCCTGCTGGTCGAGGCGATGAAGACCTTCAACGACATCGTCGCGCCACGAGCCGGCACGGTCGTCGCGATCCTCGTCGAGGACGGGCAGCCCGTCGAATATGGCGAGCCGCTTCTGGTGATCGAGTGAGCGGCCCCGGGAACGGCGAACGCAAGATGTTCGACAAGATCCTGATCGCCAACCGGGGAGAGATCGCGCTGCGCGTGCTGCGCGCCGCGAAGGAACTCGGCATTGCCACCGTCGCGGTGCATTCCACCGCGGACGCCAACGCCATGCATGTGCGCCTCGCCGATGAGAGCGTCTGCATCGGCCCGCCGAGCGCGCGAGAGAGCTATCTCAACATCCCGGCCCTGATCGCCGCCTGCGAGATCACCGGCGCCGACGCCGTCCATCCCGGCTACGGCTTCCTCTCCGAGAATGCGCGCTTCGCCGAGATTCTCGAGCGGCACAACATCGCCTTCATCGGGCCCAAGGCCGAGCATATACGCTCCATGGGCGACAAGATCGAGGCCAAGCGCACGGCCAAGGCGCTCGGCATCCCCTGCGTGCCGGGCTCCGAAGGCGGCGTCACCGACGATGCCGAGGCGCTTCGCATCGCGGCCGAGATCGGCTTCCCGATCATCATCAAGGCGGCGTCGGGCGGCGGCGGCAAGGGCATGAAGGTCGTCCGCAGCGAGGACGAGATGTCCGTCGCGCTGTCGACCGCGCGCACCGAGGCCAAGGCCAATTTCGGCGACGACGCGGTCTATATCGAGAAGTATCTAGAGAAGCCGCGCCATATCGAGATCCAGGTGCTCGGCGACGGCCGTGGCCATGCGATCCATCTCGGCGAACGCGACTGCTCGCTGCAGCGCCGTCACCAGAAGGTCTGGGAGGAAGGCCCCTCGCCCGCGCTGAACGCCGGCGAGCGCGACCGGATCGGCGAAATCTGCGCCGAAGCGATGAAGAAGCTGCAGTACCGCGGCGCCGGGACGATCGAGTTCCTCTACGAGGACGGCGAGTTCTATTTCATCGAGATGAACACGCGCATCCAGGTCGAGCATCCGGTGACCGAGATGATCACCGGGATCGACCTCGTCAACGAGCAGATCCGGATCGCGGCCGGCCTGCCGCTCTCGATCCAGCAGAAGGACGTGGTGATCGAGGGCCATGCCATCGAATGCCGGGTCAATGCCGAGCATCACGCCACCTTCCGGCCCTCGCCGGGCAAGATCGTCTCCTTCCACACGCCGGGCGGTCTCGGCGTGCGCGTCGATTCGGCGGCCTATCAGGGCTATGTCATCCCGCCGCATTACGACTCGCTGGTCGGCAAGCTGATCGTGCATGGCCGCAATCGCGCCGAGTGCCTGATGCGCCTGCGCCGCTCCCTGGACGAGTTCGTCGTCGACGGCGTCGACACGACGCTCCCGCTGTTCCGCACGCTGGTGCGCAACCCGGACATCCTGAACGGCGACTACAACATCCACTGGCTCGAAAAATTCCTCGCGGCCGGCGGCATGGACGAGACCGGCAGCGCCTGAACGGCGGAATTTTCGAGACCTCATCCTGGAGAGCCGCGGAACGCGGCGTCTCGAAGGATGATCCAGATGTCTCGAGAGCTTCCTGCAACATCCTTCGAGACGCGCTCCGTCGGAGCGCTCCTCAGGATGAGGCTGAAGATCGTTGGACAGCCGTTTGACTCGCGCGCCCGCCCGCGCTCCCCTGCGCCCATGAAGGCCCGCTCCATTCCCGTGCGCACGCCCGAGATCACGCCGGAGATCATGCTGCGCGCCTATGCGGCCGGCATTTTCCCGATGGCGGAGACGGCCGATGACCCGAACCTGTTCTGGGTCGAGCCTGAAATGCGCGGCGTCATTCCGCTCGAGGGGTTTCACCTGTCGTCGCGGCTGGCGCGGACGGTGCGCTCGGAGCGCTTCGAGATCCGCGTCGACAGCGATTTCGAAGCTGTCATCGCGGCTTGCGCGGAGGCGCGGCCCGACCGGCCGGACACCTGGATCAACCGGCGCATCCGCGAGATTTTCGGCGCCCTCTACCGCATCGGCCATGTCCATACGGTCGAGTGCTGGCGCGAGGGGCAGCTCGTCGGCGGACTCTATGGCCTGGCCCTGGGCGGCGCCTTCTTCGGCGAGAGCATGTTCCACCGCGAGACCGACGCGTCGAAGGTCGCGCTGGTGCATCTCGTGGCACGGCTGCGTCTGGGCGGCTACCGGCTGCTCGACGCCCAGTTCCAGACCGCGCATCTCGCGCAATTCGGCACGCAGGAGGTGCCGCGGGCGGCTTACCGGCTGCTGCTCGATCGCGCGCTGTCGGCGCCGGGCGATGGTGCCGTCTGGGCGCCGGGATACGGAATCAGCGGCGCGCAGGCCGTCGCGAGTGTCGCTTCAGCCTGAGGGCAGCCTCAGTTCCCGCCGGTCGGGTCGCGGCCGGGATTGGTCGGGAAATAGCGCTGGGTCGGCGCTTGGCGCGGCGCGACCGGCACGCCTTGCGGCGGCGCTACGTCGATGCGCTGGCCGGGCGGCGGGACGACCGGCCCCGGTGCTCCCGGCGGCGGCAGGCCGGGCTGCTGGTTGACGTCGCGCGACGGAGTGCGCGGCCGGCGCGGCTCCTCCGGCACGGGCGCCTCCGGCTCCTTCGGATCGACGACGAGCTCGGTGCCACCTTTGCAGTCGGTCAGCCAGACATCGTAGATCGCATGCTCGACGCCGTGCAGGCCGGGGCTGGCGGCATACATCCAGCCGGTGAAGATGCGGCGGTATTCGTTGTTGAAGGTGACCTCGTCGACCTCGGTGAAGCTCGTGGTCTGCGGCGCCTCGGTCGGGGGGCGCGTCCAGCAGACACGCGGCGTGATCTGCAGCGCGCCGAACTGGACGGTCTCATCGACGGCGACCTCGAAGGAGATGATGCGGCCGGTGATCTTGTCGAGCCCGGCGAAGACGGCGGTCGGGTTGCGGATGCGGTCGGCCGCGGCCGGGCCGGTCAGGGCGAACGACAGAAGCGCGGTCGAAACCAGGCCGGCCAGGGCCGGAAAGCGGGGGGGCGACGGCATGGCTGTGTGGCGAATCTCTGCGGCAGCGGGGCCGGCCCGCGTCGGCGCGCAGTAACACGCCAATCGCAGCGGAAAAAGGGCGTTGCGGCGCAGGCCACCCGCGGCCGGGCGTTTCAGGCCCGGGACGCGTGCCACAGGGCGGTGCGGGCCGTAATGAATGCGATCGCATCGGCGACGCCGCGATCCCTGCGGATGGCTTCGCCGAGTCGGGCAGCCCGGCGGCGCATGTCCGCGTCGGCGGCGGCGGCGAAGGCCGAGGCGAGCGCGGCGACCGACAGGTTCCGGCGGTCGAGGCTGGGCGGGCCGACGCCCAGGGTCACGATCCTGCGCGCCCAGAACGGCTGGTCGCCGAAGAACGGGCAGATGATCGTCGGGATGCCAGCCCGCAACGAGGCGGCCGTCGTGCCGGCGCCGCCATGGTGCAGGCTCGCTGCGACATGGGGAAAGAGCCGGGCGTGCGGGGCGTCGTCGATGACGTGCACATGGGGCGCAGCCTCGCCTGCCATGAGCGCGCCTCCTCCCGTCGCCAGAAGCCCGCGGCGGCCGACCTTGGCCAGGGCCTCGACGACCATGGCCGTCAGCCGCTCCGGATCGAGACCCGGCATGCTGCCGAACCCAACATGGATTGGCGGTTCGCCGGCGGCGAGAAACCGCTCCAGCGCCGGGGGCGGCTGCCAGTCGCCGCCGTCCAGGAACCAGTTTCCGCAGACCAGGACATCGTCGCCCCAATCCCGGGGAACCGGCAGAAGATGGCGGCTGTACGCGTAGAGTGTGCCCGCGGAGGTCCTGCGGCCAGCGGGTGAGGACGGCAGCGCAAGGGTCTCGCAACGCCAGGCGCGGATCGTCCTGCCGAAGAGCATGGCGCCGGCCCGGATCGCCAGTTGATGGCTGAGGCGATTGAGCGGACCCAGCGAGCGCACTGGCAGGAGGGGGCTGGGAAAGGCGGCCGTCGGCGTGAAGCCCGGCAGAGGTGAAGCGAGAACCGCAGGAATGGACAGCCTCTCCGCCAGATGGGGGCTGGCGAGCGATTTGGGATGATGCAGGATCAGGTCTGGTGCGAAGGAGCGCACGACGTCCCATTCCCGGTCGAGCAGATGCCGCATCAGCGGCCGTATCCGGTGCAGCAGCTTCAGGCCCGCGCTGAAACCGCGCCCGCCGGCGATCGCGGCCTTGCCCTCGGGCGTGTCGATCAGCGCCAGCATGTCTCCCGGCAGCGGGGCGAAGGTGACCCCATGCGATCGCACGAAACCGGCGAACGCCTCGGGCGCGGCCAGCTGGACGTCATGGCCGGCGGAGAGAAGCCCGCATGCCAGCGCCACATAGGGTTGAACGTCGCCGCGCGAGCCCTGGGTCTGGATGGCGACCCGCATCGCCGGCGCTCAGGCCAACCGTGTCAGCGCCCCGGTGTCCAGGGCTCGTAGTCGCCGGTGGCGGCGGGGCGCTCGCCCTCCGACAGGATCGAGCCCTTGGGACGGTAGGCCAGCGCAGTACCCGTCCAGTTCTGCTGGTGCGGCTGCTGCCAGTCGCGCGGCTCGTAGCGCTCCTCGGAGGGGGCGACGTCGACCGTGTGCTGCAGCCAGCCCTTCCAGCCCGGCGGCACCTTCGACGCCTCGGCCTCGCCGCTGTAGATCACCCAGCGGCGCTGATAGCCGAGCGCCTTGTCCTTCACCCCGCCCTTGGTGCGGTAGTAGACATTGCCGAATTCGTCCTCGCCGACGCGCTCGCCGAAGCGCCAGGTGTGGAAGCGCGTGCCGATGGTCTGGCCGTTCCACCAGGTGAATATCTGCAGCAGCCAGTCTTTCATCGTGCTCGTCCCGCGAAAGGGGGCAGCGGCCGCGCGTGGCGCGAGCCGTCGTTGCGGCGACTTATGGCGTCGGCGTGAGGCCCTGTCCAGTGTCCACAGCTTTCGAGCGCGCGAACGCGCAGCGACCCGATTCGAGCGCCGCGGCCTCGCGGGACTGCACTGCGCCGCCCGCCGATTCGCATCGGTCGAGGGCTCGAAACGCCTGTGCACGCTGGCGCTTCGAGGCCGTTGCGGAGAACGCGTCGGACCTCGCAGCGTCGGTCATGGCAGGAAAGCAACAGGTAACCATGTTCTAGCGCATTCGAGCGATCGCACCGGGGATGCGAGGCTCTCCCGCACTCCGGCTCTCTTGCGATTCTTCGTGGAATCTCTGAGGCTTGCCGGGTGGCTTGAAAGTTATCCCCTGAGTTCACAGATAACCACTAGATGTCGTGCCTGCCTCGAAGACGGCGCACTAATCCTTGACGGAACGGTCCATCCGGGACTAGGTTTTGACAGTCGCGTGACGGCCGGCGGAGACGCCTTTCGATACCCGCGCCAAGAGTTTCCAGAGGGGTCGAGGCGGTTTTCGCGGCACACCGGCGACGGTGGCGCCGAGGGCGCGCGCGGCCTGTCTGGCCGCAACCGGACGAAGCAGGGCGGGACAGAACGCCTGCGCGTCCACGGGGCATCACAACCGAGTTGGGCTGACATCAGGAGCCGGTGATCAACCGGCCGCGCGAGGCGTGACCCGCCCGCGGCAAGCATCAGGGAATGACGGATCATGCGCATCGAGCGCCGCTACACCTCCGCCGGACAGTCGCCTTACGCCACGATTCCCTTCCGCTCGGCCGTGAGCGAGATCCGCAATCCCGACGGCTCGATCGTGTTTCGCCTCGAAGGCATCGAAGTGCCTGAGGCCTGGTCGCAGGTGGCGAGCGACGTGCTCGCGCAGAAGTATTTCCGCAAGGCCGGCGTGCCCGCGCGGCTGAAGAAGGTCGAGGAGAACGATGTCCCCTCCTTCCTCTGGCGCTCGGTCGCCGACGAGGCGGCGCTGGCCGCCCTGCCCGAGGGCGAGCGCTCCGGCTCGGAGATCTCGTCGAAGCAGGTCTTCGACCGTCTCGCCGGCTGCTGGACCTATTGGGGCTGGAAGGGCGGCTATTTCACCTCCGAGGAGGATGCCGCAGCCTTCCATGACGAGCTGCGCTTCATGCTCGCGACCCAGCGCGTCGCGCCGAACTCGCCGCAATGGTTCAACACCGGCCTGCACTGGGCCTATGGCATCGACGGGCCGAGCCAGGGCCATTTCTACGTCGACTACAAGACCGGCAAGCTGACCAAGTCGAAGTCGAGCTACGAGCATCCCCAGCCCCATGCCTGCTTCATCCAGGGTGTGCAGGACGACCTCGTCAACGAGGGCGGCATCATGGACCTCTGGGTCCGCGAGGCCCGGCTGTTCAAATACGGCTCGGGCACCGGCTCGAACTTCTCGATGCTGCGCGGCGAAGGCGAGAAGCTCGCCGGCGGCGGGCGCTCCTCGGGCCTGATGTCCTTCCTCAAGATCGGCGACCGCGCGGCCGGCGCGATCAAGTCGGGCGGCACGACGCGCCGCGCCGCCAAGATGGTCGTGGTCGATGTCGACCATCCCGACATCGAGACCTATATCGACTGGAAGGTGAAGGAGGAGCAGAAGGTCGCTGCGCTCGTCACCGGCTCCAAGACCGTCCAGAAGCACATGAAGGCCGTGCTCAAGGCCTGCGTGAACTGCGAGGGCGAAGGCGATTCCTGCTTCGATCCCGAGAAGAACCCGGCGCTGAAGCGCGAGATCAAGCTCGCCCGCAAGGCGCTGGTGCCGGACAACTACATCAAGCGCGTCATCCAGTTCGCCAGGCAGGGCTACAAGGAGATCCAGTTCGACATCTACGACACGGACTGGGATTCGGAGGCCTATCTAACCGTCTCGGGCCAGAACTCGAACAACTCGGTCTCGCTGACCGACGACTTCCTGCGCGCGGTCGAGACCGACGGCGACTGGAACCTGGTCGGCCGCACCACCGGCAAGGTGACCAAGACGCTCAAGGCCCGCGACCTCTGGGAGAAGATTGGCTACGCGGCCTGGGCCAGCGCCGATCCCGGCCTGCACTTCAACACGACGATGAACGACTGGCACACCTGCAAGGCGTCGGGCCGCATCCGCGCGTCCAATCCCTGCTCGGAGTACATGTTCCTCGACGACACCGCCTGCAATCTCGCCTCCGCCAATCTGCTGCAGTTCTACGACCGCCAGACCAAGGAATTCGACGTTGCGGCCTATGAGCATCTCTGCCGGCTCTGGACCGTCGTGCTCGAGATCTCGGTGACGATGGCGCAGTTCCCGTCCAAGGAGATCGCCGAACTCTCCTACGAGTACCGCACGCTCGGCCTCGGCTACGCCAATATCGGCGGCCTGCTGATGACCATGGGCCTCGGCTATGACAGCGACGAGGGCCGTGCGCTCGCCGGCGCGCTGACCGCGATCATGACCGGCGTCTCCTATGCGACCTCGGCCGAGATGGCGGGCGAGCTCGGCCCCTTCCCGGGCTACAAGAAGAACGCCAGCCACATGCTGCGCGTGATCCGCAACCACCGCACCGCCGCGCATGGCATGGCGAGCGGCTATGAGGGCCTCGAGGTCACGCCGGTCCCGCTCGATCACGGCACGCTGGCGCGCCTCGGCGGCTCGGCCACGCTGATGTCCGAGCGCGCCCGCATCGCCTGGGACGAGGCGCTCGCGCTCGGCGAGAAGCACGGCTACCGCAACGCCCAGGCGACCGTGATCGCGCCGACCGGCACGATCGGCCTGGTGATGGACTGCGACACCACCGGCATCGAGCCCGATTTCGCGCTGGTGAAGTTCAAGAAGCTGGCCGGCGGCGGCTATTTCAAGATCATCAACGGCGCCGTGCCGGACGCGCTGCGGGCGCTCGGCTATCGCGAGAGCGAGATCGCCGAGATCGAGGCCTATGCGGTCGGCCATGGCTCGCTGGCGCAGGCGCCGGGCGTGAACCACGGCTCGCTCAAGGCCAAGGGCTTCAGCCAGGACAAGATCGACGCGATCGAGAAGGACCTGAAGGCCGCCTTCGACATCAAGTTCGTCTTCAACAAATGGACGCTGGGCGAGGATTTCCTGACCCAGACGCTGAAGGTCCCGGCCGAGAAGCTCAACGACATGAGCTTCGAGCTGCTGCCCTTCCTCGGCTTCTCCAAGGCCGAGATCGAGGCTGCCAATGTCCATGTCTGCGGGGCGATGACGCTGGAGGGCGCGCCGCATCTCAAGACCGAGCATTACCCGGTCTTCGACTGCGCCAACCCCTGCGGCCGCATCGGCAAGCGCTATCTCTCGGTCGAGAGCCATATCCGCATGATGGCGGCGGCCCAGCCCTTCATCTCGGGCGCGATCTCCAAGACCATCAACATGCCCAACGACGCCACCGTCGAGGACTGCAAGAACGCCTATATGCTGTCCTGGAAGCTGGCGCTGAAGGCGAACGCCCTCTACCGCGACGGCTCGAAGCTCTCGCAGCCGCTGAACTCGGCGCTGATCAGCGACGAGGAGGACGAGGACGACGCGGTCGAGGCGCATTACCAGCAGCCGATGACGGCGCGGGCCACCCAGGTCGCGGAGAAGATCGTCGAGCGCATCGTCGAGAAGGTGGTGCGCGAGCGCGAGAAGATGCCCGCCCGCCGCACCGGCTACATCCAGAAGGCGGTCGTCGGCGGCCACAAGGTCTATGTCCACACCGGCGAATATGCGGATGGGCGCCTCGGCGAGATCTTCATCGACATGCACAAGGAAGGCGCCGCCTTCCGCGCGATGATGAACAATTTCGCCATCGCGGTCTCGCTCGGCCTGCAATATGGCGTGCCGCTGGAGGAATATGTCGAGGCCTTCACCTTCACGCGCTTCGAGCCCTCGGGCTTCGTGCAGGGCAACCAGTCGATCAAGAACGCGACCTCGATCCTCGACTATGTCTTCCGCGAGCTCGCGATCTCCTATCTCGGCCGGCACGACCTCGCCCATGTCGATCCGACCGAGATCGGCCATGACGTGATCGGCGGCGGCGTCGGCCAGGACAAGGCGCCGCAGACGACGACGCCCATCACCTCGAGCCCGCTCGCCTCGACCGGCTTCCGCCGCGGCAAGCCGATCAACTTCCACGCCATCCCGGGCGGCGCCGGTCTCGCGACCGGCACCGATGCGGTGGCGCGGGGCGGCTCGAACGTCACGGCCTTCGCGACCGCCGGCGCGACCGCGCTGAAGGAGGAGCCGGAGAGCTTCGGCGAGCCGGAGATGGCCAAGCTCGGCTTCGCCGCCCCCGCCGCCCAGCCCTCGGCATCAGAGCGCCGCGCCGAGGCGATCATGAAGGGTTATGTCGGCGACAGCTGCGGCGAATGCGGCAACTTCACGCTGGTCAGGAACGGGACGTGCTTGAAGTGCAACACGTGTGGCAGCACGACGGGGTGTTCGTGATCCCTTAAACAAAATAACCCCCTTGCGAAACCCCGAATGAATTGTCCTGAAGCGCAGGAAAAATCGAGAAATAACGTAGTGACAGACATCACTTAGACGATTTCCCGGACGGCAAAATCACCAGTTCGATCTGTCACGATGGACTGATTGAGTCGGACGGCGCCTGACGACAAGGACCACAGTTTGGCGGCGAGGCAGCGGACTGTCTTGCCGCCAAATCGCAGCAGGAACATTCGATGAACATTTTTTGAGAGCCCGAGGCTCTAGGAGCTATCAATGCCAGCGAAGTCTCTGCATTTTAAAGTCGGCAACGGCGACATGACGCTGGTCGAAACGGCGTCGGGCCGGAGGATCCTCGTCGACATCAATATCTGCGCGGCAGACGAGCCTACCGATGAACGTCCGGACATCCGTGAACAGTTGCGCGATCGGCTGGAGCGGGACCCGGAACATCGTCTGTATGTCGACGCTTTCCTGCTCACCCACCCCGACCAAGATCACTGCCGAGGACTCCGGGAGAACTTTCATCTCGGTCCGCTGAGCGATTGGTCCGAGGATGACGACAAGATCGTGATCCGGGAGATGTGGAGCTCACCCATCGTTTTCCGACGAGCTTCCAAGAATCATAAGCTCTGCGAAGACGCGAACGCATGGTGCTCGGAAGCGCGGAGGCGTGTCCGACTTTTTAAGTCGGGCACGACCATCTCCGACGGCGACCGCATTCTCATCCTGGGAGAGGACATCGACGGCAAGACCGATGACTTGACCTGGATTCTCGTGAAAACCGATGAGGTTTTTCGGAAGATCTGCGGGGTTTTCGACACCACGTTCCAGGCCACGCTCTTGGCGCCGATGCTAGCCACCGACGACGAGGAGGAAGAGTTACTTTCGAAAAACGAGTCGAGCGTTGTCTTGAATCTTTGGCTGGCGTCAGGGGGCTACCGAGACGCTGCCAAGTACCTCTTGGGCGGCGACGCCGAGGTGGCGATCTGGGAGAAGCTCTGGGACAGGCATCAGGATAAGCCTGTAGAGCTGGAATACGATCTCCTGCTGTCCCCCCATCACTGTTCGTGGCGCAGCCTATCCTGGGACAGTTGGTCCGAATTCGGAGAAGACGCGGAGGTTTCTCCGAAATCCCGCCTCGCGCTGAGCCAAACGCGAGCGGGAGCCACGGTTCTGGCAAGCAGCAAACCCATTGAGGACGATGACGATGACCCGCCGTGCATCCGCGCGAAGCGCGAGTACGAGGGGATCGTCGCCGAGGCTAGTGGCTCCTTCACCTGTCTCGCCGATGTGAGCGGTCCAGACCCCTATGAGCTGGAAGTAACAGCCGGCGGTCCGAGACCAGCCGAACGGAAGAAGGCGTCGGTTTTCGCGGCACCTTACATTGCCGGCGGCGCCGGCGCGGCCAGCGGAAGTTCGACGGCTCTCGGCTCCCAGCCGTTCAAGCACGGTTGAGGGCAGCCGTGGAACTGCGGGAACCCATCGCTCGCGCACTGCGACAGCTAGCCAACCATCCGCGGGTTACCGCGGTTGGTGCTCCGCGAGTTGCTGCCGGGGGCCACTGGGTTGTCGTCGACTTCGATACCAACCTTCCGAACAGATGGAAGGCGCAGGGCTACAGCGATAGCGGCGTGAAGGCGATCGAGCCAATCACCTTCGTTTTCACCAAATCCTACCCCGCGGACGCGCCGATTATCTTTCTCCGGGATGATTTCGATCGAAGTCACCCGCACATCCAGCCCGGGCACCCGTCCGTGCCTCCTGTGCCGTGCTATGTCGACGGCCAGACGCGGGAATTCATGCGATTGCAGGGCATTCGCGGAATTGCAGATCAGCTATCGCGCTGGCTGGAGAAGGCTGCGTTTGGCGCCCTCATTGGAGAGAATGATGAGTGGGAACCGACACGACGAGACAGCATCGATGATGTTGTGGTTTTCGACGCGGCCGCTGTTCGCCAGCTCCCCGGGCGAGATGCCGGAGCCGTCTTCGTCAGCTCCATCATCATCAAGGATGACGAGGTCGAGCCCAAGAGCGATCAACTGAGTATCTGGCTCGCTTCCGAGCAACTGACTCTGAATGAGAACGCATTTCGGTCGCTGGGGGCAAAGGGGGGAATCGCTCCCGCCCTAGGAATGATTGCATGGCCGGGGCGTACACCCTCGGGATCTCCTTTTGTCGCTGAGCATTATCGGCCGGAGACAGTCACGACGCTGGCGGAGCTCATCGAGCGCGCTGGAGAGCTCGGATGTCGCGACCCCTTGGTTGCGCAGCTCGACTTTTTGCGACGCCGAATCAATGGCCGCCCGCTTCGGCGATCTCTTTTTCTTTCGATCGTGCTTCTTGCTAGGAGACCGAAAACCGTCCTTGGGCAGGGGTCATTTTGGGAACTGTGTCCATATCTCATTGAAATCAGATCCGGAGACGATCTCGCGAACCGAAAGGCCATCCCGGTGCGAATGTTGCTGCACCGCGACCAAATCTCGGCGGTGCTGCTCAGGCGTGCGTCCGGCTTGACCGATGCTGGCGAACGCTCCTGGACCCTTCTTGGATGCGGAAGCGTCGGTTCGAAGCTGGCGGTTCATCTCGCACGCGAAGGTCGCGGACCGTCGACCCTCGTCGATCGAGACCGGCTGACCCCCCACAATTACGCTCGTCATGCTCTGCTACCGATGGGGGTGTCGGAAGGATTGGTGAGCTGTTCGAAGTCGGGACAGTTGATGGGCGCGCTGGAAGGGCTAGGCCAGAAGGCAAAGTCATTCGGTAGCGACATTGTAGCCGCTTCTCTGGCCGATGATCCTGCGCCGCGCGGCAAATGGTGGGGCGCCAGCGAAGCGTTCCTGGTCGATGCCACCGGGTCTCGCACGGTAACCGAGGTTCTATCCCTACCCACGGTCATCCAAGAGCGGCCACGCGCCATCGAGGCCAGTCTTCTGGGAGGCGGCAAGATCGGCTTCATGGGCATCGAAGGCCCGAAGAGCAATCCGTCGCTGCTTGACCTGACCATCGAAGGGTACCGGCAAATGGGTGCCGATCCTGTGGCACGCGAAGCCGCCTTCGGGCACGAGGCGCAGATAATCACTGTCGGACAGGGGTGTTCGTCGGTTACGTCAGCTATGCCCGACAGCCTTCTTGGCGCTCTGACGGCGCCGATGGCGTTGGAGCTAGGCCGACTGCACCGTGATGGCCTTCCATCCGACGCTGGTACTTTGCTTCTCGGGACGTTTGCGTCCGACGGGCTTTCCTTGAACTGGAACAGGACGCGGATCGAGCCTTTCCTCCAAGTGGGCGAGAACGGAGTGACGCGCACGGTTCGACTGAGTCCCCGCGTCGTCGAACTGATCGACCGCGATATCGCTCTGCGGCCGGGCGTTGAAACAGGCGGCGTTGTGATGGGGCGATACTCAGAGATCGGCGACGTTTTTCACGTGGTCGATATCCTGCCAACTCCGTCCGACAGCAAGTTCAGCGCGTCCGAGTTCGAGCTCGGCGTGATGGGCCTTTCGGAGGCCCTTGGAGCATCGTCCAATCTCTATCGTGGCGCGATTTATCCAATCGGAACCTGGCACAACCATCTGACCGACAGCGGTCCCTCCCGGACAGATGTGATGACCGCTGTCAACTTGGCTCTCGCGCAGCTTTTCCCCGTGCTGATGTTGATCCGCACGCCGAGCCGCTTTCGCTTCTTGTCTCTGGAAGGTGACCTGGAAAGCCTTCAACCAAGAAGGAGTTCGGCAGCGTGATAGGCCTCGTCGACCGCTACACACTCCTTGCCCGGGTGGGGCCTGCCGTATTGGTGGGCATGGCGGCTTGCCTCGCAGTGACGGCTTGGATTCCTTTCGCGGAGTGGCCGTTCAAGCTTGCCGCTGGCAGCACGGCAATCGCGATCGTTTCGATGGTCCTCGGCCAGTTGGTGCGGGATGCTGGAAAGGCCATCGAGAAGCCCTTGTGGACCAAATGGGGTGGATCGCCTACGGCGCGGATGCTGCGGCATCGCGACGAAACCGTTCGACCAGGCTTAAAAGCGTCCCTCCATGCCCGGATGGTCGAGCTGGGCTTTGTTGAACGGATGCCCACTAAACAGGAAGAAGACGAGGATCCGGCTGGCGCCGAACTGCTCTACGAGACCTGTTCTGATCGCCTACGCAACAAGGCGCTGGAGTTGAAGACCAAGTCGCCTTTCGACGTTGTCCATCAGGAGAATATTTCCTACGGATTCCGCCGCAACCTGCTCGGAATCAGGGCCTACGCGCTTTGCATTGTCACGGCCGCCCTTCTCGGTGCTGCGACCGCATTTCTTTTTGGGCGGCATCCATACCTCGAGGCCGGGGGCATTATCGTGATCGCCGCCGCGATCCTGGCAAGCGCCAATGAAAGTGCACTGAAGAGAACCGCAGAAAACTATTCGGAGCGGCTGCTCAACGCGGTCGATGCGATACCCCAACAGGCTCGAACACCAGCAGCGCGTAGAGAGAGGCGTTCGAAATAAAGCTGGAAGCGCTCGATTGCATGACTTCGCGGCCTGTTGCACTCGTCGAGGAACAAGGAGCCAGTTCGGTATGCCCCCCGCGTGGAGCAAATATCAAAACGACACTGCTGAAGTTTTCGAGTCGATGGGGTTTTCAGTATATGTAGAGGCAAATGTTCAGGGGGCTAGGGCGCGACATAAGATTGATGTTTCCGCTCGGTCGACCATCGCTGGCGTATCGATTCATTGGATCGTCGAGTGCAAGCATTGGCGATCAGCGGTTCGCAAGGAACAAGTCATGACGCTCTCGCAAATTGCGCAGGACGTCGGCGCCGACCGCGCATTCTTATTGTCGGAGAGCGGCTTTCAGTCTGGCGCAATCGAGGCTTCTCGCCAAACGAATGTAACCCTGACCAGCCTAAGCGATCTGTCGGCCTCCGCGAGCAACGATATCAACCTTCATCGGTTGAGAGGCTTGCTTGGCATCAAACGTGGGCTCGAAGATGGGCTTCGCAACCACCTATACGACGCTCAAGGTCGATCGGTGTCGGTCATGGTCGTCGATATGGATGAACTAACCGCCCTGCTGAATGCCTGCTTCGACATGGGCTTAGCCATCGATAAGGCAATCGCCGGGCACTTCCCAATTGTTCTCAGCGCCATGCTGGACAGGGAATCAGACGCCCGATTTTTCGAGTCTCGGCAACTTATCGCTCATCTGGAATCGCGAGTTGAGCGGATTGAACGTCGAGCCGACGCGGTAGACGCAGGCGTTAGGATGCGCAGAGAGCAGATCCTCTCCGGAGCCAATCAGTTGGTCGCAGAGGTCGGTGAGCTCATCAGATGTGTCGATGCCGTGATGTCCCTCGCAGATGACACTGAGCGCCGCGATGAGGCTCTCCGCGCGGGCTTAGCGTCGATGCGTCGGATCGGTAAATTCTCGGAGATCTTAAGGCACCGTCTCAGGAATGACCTTCAGCATCAGCACCAAATTTTGATGCGTTTGCTGTTCGACGGCGTCTACGTCGCGCTCGCTGCACCTCATATTCATATGGCGGGATGGACGGCCATGGCCGCCCGAACCACTGATCAAGCGAGCGCGTTCGCTGACGCCGTCAACGCTGAGCGCCGTGCCGCAACGACCTAATCTATCTCATGCAGGGAGTTGATAGCGCCAGACAAACGGGCAAAAGCGAGACGCACCGTTCCAACCGAGACGAATGCCACCACAGCTTGGTTTTGCGGCTATCCGCATTTTATGAAGGAACCCGGTGGTAGAAAGCCGAACATTGTTGGTTGACCAACGTTCTAAAAATATGTCATTGAAGCTATATGATATGGATGTTATATGATTGGCAAAGCGCAGCGAACTGAGATTTTTCTGTCCCGATTGGAAGCTGCGGTGCCTTGCTCGTCAGCGAGCGAAGCTTTGGAGCTGCTGGCTGAGACTCTGGCTGCAGTGGAGGATGAGTTCACGATTATCCCGAACAATCCCCATCTTTGGGAAAGTGATGGTCGGCTGTATCCCCCACGGGAAGACAGCCGGAGAGAGGTCGAAGGCCATGACGATATCGTGCGCTATCGAAGCCGGAAGCACAGCACACTGATCGCCTCCAACGGCGCAATTAAGATCGTGAAAGGATTCGAAACATGTCTGGACAAACCAGGGAGCGACGGGTTGACGATCAGCGAGAAAATGGACGTCGACACATCCAGAGATTTATCCAAAGCCTTGCGCTGACCGGCGCCAGACATTCAATCGACGAGCCTGCTGATCCAAACGGCGAGTGGTGGGTCGATCTAGAATATCGTGACTTTCAGGCAAACGTTAGTTGGAGATTAGATCGGGGATTCGGCGTTTTTACGTCCGATGATGATTCCTATGGCTCGCGGCCAGACGAACTCTACCGCAACCCTGATTTGGCAGCCAAGCGATTGAATCAATTGATCAAACGCACAGCCAAACAACAGTCCGCAATGACGCTTAAAGAGGTTCGAAACCTTCTCGATCAATCACAGAAAACTGTCGCCGATAGGCTAAAAAAGGATCAGGGTTTTATTTCTAGATTGGAAAATCAGGATGACGCACTGATGAGTACTGTGAAAGAATACATAGAAGCGTTGGGCGGAGAAGTTCGTGTTGTCGTTCGCTTTAATGAATTTGAGGCCCCCGTTGATTTGACGACGCGCTTCCCTAACGCTGCCTAATACAAAACTAGCCGAGAGTGCTGCAGGAGGCCCCGCGATGCTTTTGAACCTGCTGGTTATTCGCGCCCGCGATGTTGATGCCTTGGGGCGTTTCTATTCCTCACTTGGCATGACATTTTTGCGCGAGCGTCATGGAAATGGGCCCGACCATTTGGCTTGCTCGATGGGCGGAACGACGATCGAACTTTATCCGTCCGAAGGAACGACGCCTCCTCAGATGCGGCTGGGGTTTCGCGTAGATGACGTCGCCTCAAGCTTCATGGAAGCCCTTGCGCGCGGGGCTCAATCTGTATCGTCACCACGGATGAGCCAGTGGGGGGAGCGCGCTGTCATCCGGGATCCAGAAGGCAATACGGTAGAGCTTATACGACCAGCCGAGCGCGAGCTCCATGCCGCTTGATTTAGAATCCTCAGCGGAAGCGCTGAAGGCTTCTGAGTGGTTCCTGCGGAAATAGCAGAGGTGCCAAACGTGTCCTGAGGACCGAGCACTGATCTCGTCATAGGCTGGTACGTTCATCACAGAGCCCAGCTGAACGGAGCCGGCAGCTGAGCGCGTGATCGCTCATTGTTTCTCACAACGCCGCGCCAGGCATCTTCCACGGTATTCTGGTCAGAGGCGCTTACATCCGCGCGAACAAACCTCTATCGACCGGATCGAGCTGATCAAGCCGCTCGGTACTTAGACCGGAATGCAGATGCCATTGCAAAAAGACCAAATCCTCGATGCCGTGGCGCGCTTTGGAAACGTTGCCCAGTTCGTCAGCTTTCGTCCGGATGCCGGCGGTTTCGTTCAAACCTACTCCCGGATCGCGGGATTTCCCGACAACGCCAAATTTGATTCCGCCGACGATGCAGTCGGTTGCCTTTTGCTCGCGTCCGCAGACCGAAAGGTCAACGTTCGCAGCTATGCGCCCAACGGAGTTCGCAGCCGCGAGTTCATCTACGGTCTGAAGAGCACCGATGCTGTCCTGCAGGCACTCGGGCGCCTCGCCGCCCAAGGGCTGCACACGATCGTCAACGAGACAATCGATGTCTCGGACGGTGGCGTATCAGGGGTATTGCAGGGCGAAATGGTCGAGTTTGCTCCGGATGATACGCCTCGTTGTGTCGAAAAGCCCGGAGTTGCTGCACTTCCGATCCAACTTGCCCTCCCCCTATTCCGAACGATTTACGGCTTTGAGCCGGACTGGCAATGGGCGCCAGGCCTTCGACTTGAATTCAGCATCCATCCCAAACCGCGTGGCTATCAGCATTCGCATACGGTCATATGGGAGCGCGAAGAGAATGTCCCAGGCGCACCGGTGGCCCGGCCTGCTTGGCCCAACAGGTTCAGTCGGCACATTGGCGACAAGGCCTACGGTCTGCTGATCGCTCATTTGCTAGGCCAACCCGTTCCCAAGACGCTAGTCGTCGGCCGCCGTATCGCGCCATTTTCGTTTGGACAGGAAACCGGCTCCCTTGAAGTCTGGACCAGAACGTGTCCCCAAGAACCTCAGCCGGGGCTCTATTCGACCGTCAAGGGCTGGACTGATCCCTTTCGCCTTCTTGCCTCCGAAGATCCGGAGCATAGGACGATAGCGTCCGTGTTGTGCCAAGCGGCGGTTCGCGCTCGCTATTCCGGGGCCGCTGTCGCGGGGCGGGACGGCCAGTTGCTCATCGAAGGACGCCAAGGCGAAGGCGATCGCTTTATGCTGGGGCTAGAAGCCCCCGAGCAACTTCCCAGAACGATCGTCGAAAGCGTCCATGCGGCGAACGAGCAGATCATAAAGCAATTGGGTCCGGTCCGTTTTGAGTGGGTTCATGACGGAGACCGCTTATGGATCGTGCAGTTGCATTGCGGTGCGACATCGACCATGAGCGGCGTCATTGTTCCGGGAGAGCCAGCCGGGTGGGTGGACTTCAAAGTCGCCGACGGCATCGACCGGTTGCGAGCAATTGTGGCTGAGCTACCGGCCGGAGCTGGTATCAGGGTCGTTGGCGATGTCGGCCTGACAAGCCACATCGCCGACCTATTAAGGAAGTCCGGCCGGCCTGCCGTGGTGGCTCCCACGGCACCGGAGCGTCCGTAAGCGCACCGCTTTCGGAACCTTCAGATGGGCTTCCACATGCTCTGAGGGTTGTCCGAAGCAAGCCTCCCATAAAACTCCAGCGCGTATCGGTCGGTCATTCCCGCGACGAAGTCACAGACGATGCGCATGCGCAAAGCCTCGTCGTCGTTGGCAGCTTCATAGCGCGTGCGGACATCCAGAGGCATCAAAAGTGCGCCGTTCTTCTTATGCGCGAGTGCCTCGAAGATACCTTTTACCACCTCGAAGCCCCGATATTCGGCCAACTTTACTCGCGACGAATAAATCGTCGAAAGTCGAGTGTACCATTTTAGAACTTCGACTTTTTTCCTCTGGTCGTCCGACAGTCTTGGCTTGGATAACATTGGAAATTCCTTGTCCGGCTCAACTTCCACGGCCAAGATTGCTTCGTGGACGAGGGCCGACGACAGCTTCGTCCTCAGGTTCGATGAATTGGCCAGTTTCCGAGAGCTTCGATACCAGTCGACGTAGAGTTCGGACTTTGTATCGGCATCCGCACCTTCAGGAATCTCAGGCGGAGCAAAAATATCCTGAAAGACTGCCATGACCTCAGCCTTCGAAAAGGCGAAACCGAGCTCTTCACCGACTTTCTCGGCGACTTGAGAAAGCAAGCCGTCTGCAGACGCTAAAATTTCCGCAGGCGTCAGGAACCCAGCTTTGAGACAGTCCTCCAGATCATACGTCGAGTATGCGATGTCATCGGCGAGATCCATGATCACGCATTCGAGCGTCTTGAACTTTCCGGGCCGAAAAGCTGGATCACCGGCTACCGCCTCTTTTATTTTCCGAACCAGAGCGGTCTCGGTCTCATAATAGCCCTTAGCGACTTTTGATCCGCCCGGCCGCTCGGCGGGTATCATCTCATCATACTTCAGAACCGCCGCCAGCGTCCGATAGGCGAGATTCAGCCCGTAGCATTTCTCGCTCTCGTCGATGACCTTGCGCTCCAGCCGACTGACGATGCGTAGGGTCTGAGCGTTTCCTTCGAAGCCGCCATGGCGCAGCATCATCTCGTCGAGCGCGCGCTCGCCATTATGCCCGAATGGTGGATGACCAAGGTCGTGAATGAGCGACGCGGCAGCCACGAGGCGCGGCTCGATCCGATTTTGCTGCTGCTTGAAAAAGTCGTGCTCGTGGTTGAGCCGCTCGACGATTCCCTCGGCGATCTGTGCGACCTCGAGGCTGTGCGTCAGGCGGCTTCGGAAAAAATCGCTCTCGTGGCCAGGAAAGACCTGGGTCTTGCCTTGCAAGCGACGGAAGCTAGCTGAGTGGATTATGCGACCGTAGTCGCGAGAGTACGCAGAACGCCACGGATCGGAGTGCGCTCCGTCTTCATATTCCCGCTTCTGGTCGCTTTCGGAATAGACAGGTCGCGTCAACGGCGGCCCGCGATCTCTTTCCCAATTTCCCCCTGCGAAGTGTCTTTCACGACAGATTTCACAGCCTTCTCCGCCTCGCGCTGCGCGCGCAGCTTCAGCGCCTCGCGATACGTTCCAGACTGCTTCTCCGCCATTTTGAAGGCTTCGAGGACTGCTGCGTATGCCATGACGTTCTCCCGAGTCGAGGAACACGATATGAATCAAAGGGGGCGATTTTAGCAATGGCTCGCCGGTGGTTCGCAGAATTAAATCTGCATCGCGTTAATGAACGCCTTCGCGCTGTCACTTTTGGACAGTCGCATTTTCGAACACGCGCTTCGGAATTCCCAAGGAAGCGAAGACCCCTCCCTATCGGGCATTAGAACGCATAATTCGAAGCAATGCGTTGACCGCGTCCCGGAAGTCTGCGGATTGCGATGCGGCGAGCCCGACAGCGCCAATCCACCCCGCATCCAAGCCCGCAAGCTCCATCGTCAAATCAGCAATTCGCCGGCGAAGTTTGGCACCCGGCAAATGCAGGCCGTTAGCAAGTTTCGAAAAGTGCCCCTGACTTATGCGCAATTTCTCCGCCAGGTCGGCTTGCGCCAGTCCCCTTATCCGCCCCAATCGGACGAGCTCGTCGAGAGGATTTCTGTCGGACATTGTTCATTTGTTCAATGCATAATAACGCATATAACTCGATACGAAGATGCGATTGCAAGAGAGCAGACGATGCAAACGATGCACACGCTTGTGGGCGACCGCTCCTTGGTGCTCGAAATGCCGCGGCCTGACGAGTGGCTCATGCCAGGAATTCGGTGGGGCCGTTTCGAGGAACTCTTCACCGCAGCTTATTGGCACGGCCAGGCTTGGCAGGCGCGGGTGCATGACCACTACAGCCAGCTCAAACTGGGACGCACCCTGACCGAGGAGGTCGCGGCGTGCTTGCTGGGCGGTTATGGCATGAAAGCTGAGATCGGGTTGGCTGCCTATCGGAGGATCCGAGATCTCGGAATGCTGCGCCCGGACGTAGGAGCAGCGGCTCTCGAACGCGTTTTGAGCGAACCGATGACTGTCCAAGGCCGTTCTGTTCGCTATCGCTTCCCTCAACAGAAGGCTCGATATCTCGCAAGCTGCTGCAGATTCCGACGCGACCGGCCGGGTAATCCAATAATTAACCGGCCACTGTTCCGAGAATTAACCGGTCGGGATTCCGAGAATTATCCGGCCAGGGCGG
>NZ_JBHSLU010000074.1:0-1325 GCF_042655245.1 Allobosea massiliensis
TGTTGTTGCCCCTCAAAGACCGGACACGTCCTCCGCGGTTGAACGGTCAGCGATGAACTCTCGCGGTGAACGGTATCCCAGCGCCTTGTGCGGGTGAAGCCGGTTATAGTGATCGAACCATGCCGGTAGCTGACGCATGACGATCTCGGCATTCGGCATCGGATTGACCCTGGCGTAGTCGCGTTTGATGGTGCGAACGAAGGCCTCGGCCATGCCGTTGGATTGCGGGCTCTGGACCGGAGTGGTCAGCGGTTCGAAGCCGATCTCGCGAGCAAAGCGCCGGGTCTCGCCGGCGATGTAGCCCGAGCCGTTGTCGGTCAGCCATTCGATCACGCCGGGCAGACGATTGACCTGGCCGAAGCGGGCCTCGACCGCCACCGTCATGAGGTCGCGGACATCCTCGCCCTTGATGCCCTCGGTCGTCGCGACGAAGCTGATCGCCTCGCGGTCGCAGCAGTCGAGCGCGAAGGCGACGCGGACCTTTTCGCCGTTGTCGCAGCCGAGCTCGAAGCCGTCCGAGCACCAGCGCAGGTTGGATCGATCGACGGCGATGCGGCCATCGTGACGTCGCGCCTCGACGCCGCCGGCATGGCGTTGCAGGAGCAGGCCATGGGCCTTCATGACGCGGAAGACCCGCTTGTGATTGGGCGCAGGCCGGCCGTCCGCTTGTGCCGCGCGGCGTAGCAGCGCCCAGACCCGGCGATAGCCATAGCTCGGCATCTCGGCGACGATGGCCTGGATCGCCACGACCATCTCGGCGTCAGGCAGAGCAGGCCGCCCCCGACGAGGCTTGCCGAGAGGGGCCTTTGCACGAGCGGTGATGTTCGATCGGGCCACGCCCAGCACTTCGCAGACGGCCTTCATCGCGAACCGTCCTTGGGCCACGACAGCGAGCGCAGCAGATGTTTTTTTGAGCCAGCGGTGGCGTCGAGCGCTTCCTTCAGGATCTCGGCCTCGAGCGTCTTCTTGCCGAGAAGCCGATGCAGTTCGCGGATCTGGTTTTGCAGCATGCGGTAGTCAGAAGCCGGGACGACCTCTTCCTCCGCCCGCGTCGCCGTCAGCGCACCCTGGTTCGCCAGCCGACGCCAGGAGAACAACTGGTTGGGCGCGATCCCATGCCGTCTCGCCACCAGGCTCACGCTCATACCTGGCTCATAGGTCTCAGCGACGATCGCCAGTTTCTCGGCCGGCGCCCACCGCCGCCGCCGCTCGGGCCCCGAAAGGACCTCACTCTTCGATATCGAACCAGTCATGGACACGACATTACTCCTACCCCTTACGGAAGTGGGAGGGCGTGTCCGGTCAATTAGGGGGCGGCTTCACAG
>NZ_JBHSLU010000075.1:0-533 GCF_042655245.1 Allobosea massiliensis
TAGAGCGGAATCCCATCAGGTTGCGTCGTACCCTGCCGCGCTGAAGTAGTTGGCGCACTCGGTGGGCGGGAAGAGGTCGATGATGCGGCCGATGGTGTCCCAGAGGCCGCCGATGGTTCGCTCGGCGGCCTTTCTCAGCAGCGCCTTGAGCTTGGCGAAGGCGTTCTCGATGGGGTTGAAGTCGGGACTGTAGGGCGGGAGGTAGCGCAGGTCCGCACCCGCCGCCTCGATCATCTGGCGCACGCGCGGCCCCTTGTGGCTCGACAGGTTGTCCATGACGACGATGTCGCCGGGGCGCAGTTCCGGGACCAGGACCTTTTGGACATAGGTCTCGAAGGCGTCGCGGTTGATCGGCCCGTCCAGCACCCAGGGAGCGATGAAGCCGCGAAGGGTCAGCGCACCGACGAAGGTCGTCGTCTTCCAGTGGCCATGCGGCACGCCGACCCGAAGCCGCTCGCCGCGCCGGCAGCGCCCGTGGCGGCGGGCCATGTTGGTGGACGCCCAGGTCTCGTCGATGAACACCAGCCGGTCGG
>NZ_JBHSLU010000076.1:0-12752 GCF_042655245.1 Allobosea massiliensis
CATCGTCAGCCTGCCAGCCGTGGCCGCCTGACCAGCCCGACCAAAGCCGGCACGCGGTGGCTCTGCGAAGCTACACCACCAGCAGGGACACGACCCGCGCCCTCGCCAAGGCCGTTCGCAATCCTGCATTGCGTCAATCGATTTTGAGCCATGCGAAAGAGCGGATCGCCAGGGAGTTAGCGGGCGGGCAGGCGATTGAGCGCAGGCAACTAAGACAAAAAGTGCCTGTTCAACAAAAAATCTCACCATTTCCAAGCAAAAGCGAGCCCTCGCGCGATTCGCCAGATCGCAGACATCCAAATCTTACCAGGTAAGCAATCGATCGGCTGCTAATGCTTGCCGTAAACGACAGTCTGCCCCCCAGCGCCAACGAGCAAGGTCTCGAATTTATCCGGCGTGACGCCAGGAACCTCCATTCCGGGCGATCCAACAGGCATGTCGGGAACGGCAAGGCCAAGAGCTGCCGGCCTGTCTTTCAACAACTTGCGGATGTCTGAGGCCGGTACATGACCTTCGACGAAGTAACCCTCGATGACGGCGGTGTGGCAGGACTGGACTTTCTCCGGGACACCCGTAGCGCGCTTGATAGCAGCCATATCACTGCTTTCCATGACGCGCGGCGTGAAGCCGGCCTGCTCGAGATGTCGGACCCACGCTTTGCAGCAGCCGCAGGTTGGGCTGAGATGGACCTTGATCTCCTGGGCGCTCGCCGGGAGAGCCGGCAGCAGGAAGGCGAGAAGAAAGACCGACGTAGGCTTCATCATAATCTCCAGATCAACAAGAATTTCTATGTCGAGGCAGGGTGGGATGCCGTAGGCACGGTCGGCCCATGCGGCAAAACCGGATCGTCGGCGATGACCTGCGCCAGTTGCTGCTCTGGCTGGGCGAGACGAGGCAGGGTGATAGTCACCCGAAGACCGCCTTCTGGACGGTTGGCTAGCGCGATCTCGCCGCCATGTGCGAGGACGACGGCGCGCGCAATGGTCAGGCCGAGGCCGGAGCCGCCGGTCTCGCGTCCGCGCGATTCCTCGAGGCGGACGAAGGGTTGGAAGACGCGTTCCATATCGCCGTCGGGTATGCCGGGACCATCGTCTTCGACGGTGATCGCGAACCCTGCTGGCGTCTCGTCAACCATAACGGTGACATGGCTGCCGTACTTCACCGCGTTTCCAACGACGTTCCAGAAGGCGCGCTTGAGCGCAAGCAGCCGGCCGAGCACACGGCCATGCCCGGTTCCGCTCAGGCTGACCGCCCGCCCCTGATCGGCATGGTCGTCGACGATGGTCTCGATCACCGAGACGATGTCGATCGGCCTGATCGCCTCGCTAGAGACGCCGCCGCGCAGGAACTCCAGCGTCGAATCGATCATGCCCTCCATCTCGGCGAGGTCGGCGTCGACGACGTCGCGCGTCGCCTCGTCCTCCATCAGTTCGGAGCGCAGGCGCAGCCGCGTGATCGGCGTACGCAGATCATGCGAGACGGCCGCCAGCGCCTGCATGCGCTCGGAGACGAGGCGCTGGATGCGCTCGCGCATCGTGTTGAAGGCGCGCGCGGCGCGGCGGACTTCGGCCGGGCCGGTCTCGTCCAGCGGCTGCGGCGTCTGGTCCAGGCTGAAGCGCTCGGCGGCCACCGCGAGATCGCGAAGCGGCCGCGTCGCCCAGCGCAGCAACAGGACGGCGACGACGACGATGGCGACGCCAAAGCAGATCGTCACCGCCAGCACGCTCCAGTCGGCATGCTGGGCCGCACCCAGCGTCGTCGAGGAGAAGTTCACCCAGGAGCCGTCGTCGAGCCGCACGGAAACCAGCATCATGTGCCGGTAGGCGTCGGCCTCGCCGGAGCCGAGCGCGCCGTCATCGGCGAAGCCGAGACGAAAGGATTCCGAGGCCAGATCCGGCACGAGCTCCTTGAGCTTGGCTTCCATCGCGGCCGTGCGATCGGTGGTGGGGGCGGTGCCAAGGACCAGGCTGACCTTGCTCCAGTGCACCTCAAGGCTCGCGCTCGACAGGTCATGAGCGGCGCGGTCTCGTTCCGGCTCGTGGGGGATGCCGGCGATGGCACGCTTGATCGAGACGATCCGCTCGGCCAGTCCCCGGTCGCGCTGCGCCGTTGCCAGGCTCTCGACGCCGACACGGTAGGCCCAGTAGCCGACGAGATGGAAGGCGAGCAGCGCCGCGACCAAGATCAGGATGGCCCGCCCCGCCACGGTGTCGCGAAAACCCCTATGGAGCATGCGACTCATGCCGGCTGTCCCTCCAGCACCTGAACAGCAGGCGTGAACATGTAACCGGCGCCGCGGATCGTCTTGATCAGTTGGCCGCCATTGACGTCCGCCTCCAGCTTGCGCCGCAGGCGGCTGATCTGAACATCGATCGCGCGGTCGAAGGGATCGCTGTTTCTGGTCTTGGCGAACTGCATCAAGGCCTCGCGCGACAATACCCGATTGGCGTGCTCGATAAAGGCGACCATCAGGTCGAACTCGCCGGTGGATAGATCGACCAGCGTACCCGATGGCGAGGTCAGTTCGCGCCGGCGCAAATCCATCCGCCACCCGTCGAAGACGACGCACTCGCTGGCGCGGCCGTCGCCAGTTCTGCGCATTGAGCGCGAACGTCTCAGCACCGCTCTGACTCGCGCCAGAAGCTCCCGCGGGCTGAACGGCTTGGTGACATAGTCATCGGCGCCGGCTTCCAGTCCAATGATGCGGTCGCTTTCCTCGCTGCGAGCCGTCAGCATGACGATCGGCACCTGTGACGTCGCGCGCACATCGCCGCACAAATCGAAGCCGGACCGTCCCGGCAGCATCAGGTCGAGAATGATGAGATCGATGTCCGCCTGCCTCAACACTTCCAGCATGGCGCGTCCGTCAGGCGCACCCGTCACCTTGTAGCCGTGGCGCTGCAGGAAGCGGGCCACAAGCAGGCGAATCTGTGGGTCGTCATCGACAACGAGCACATGGCCATGGTCATCAGCTAAGGGGGTGGTCTGAATGTTTGTCACGAGCATCTTTCGAACGGCTTAGGTTGGCATTTCATACCGAACGGCAGGCCGGATGAACGACAATATAGCGCTGTATCGCGGGCTGGGCGCGATCGGCTTTGATACAATTTGTAACGGACACAACCCTCCCGCCGTTGCTACCAAACTGCATCGAAGGCTCTGGGGTCGAACGAATCGCGATGGCCGTAAAACTTTCTCTCTCCGCTCTCTTGGCGCTCGCGCTAGGCGCGTGCTCAGTCGCTCCCGTTCCCGTCCATCTGGCGCGGCCGGCAGATCCAGGCGCACGCGTTCCCGCAGTTGGCTATCAGGGCGTCACCGCTGGCCTCGTCTCGATGCGCCCGACCGAGCCGAAGAATTGGCGCGAGCTGAACCGTAGAGTAGGGCCTCAACAGTGACTGCGATGACTTCCGCCTTCCGATCCGCTGACCAGACTTCGTCGGCTACCATTCGTCGCTTCACGCTTCTCGCTGGTGTCGCCGTTATACTCGGCGGCTGCGCGACCTTTTCGGCTGACGGCGGCGTCGGCACTGCACAGACCATCGCTTACACCGAGCTGAACAAGGACGTCGTCAAGATCACCGACGATGCCGCGGCTGGTAGCGCCAAGGCGCGCGTCGATCAGCTTCTCAAGAAGCCATTGACTGCTGACAGCGCAGTTCAGATCGCGCTTCTCAGCAACCGCGGTCTGCAGGCAGCCTTCAACGAACTTGGCATTGCCGAGGCTCAAATGGTCGCGGCCAGCCTGCCGCCCAACCCGCGCTTCGGCATCTCCAAGCTGTCGGGCCGGTTCGAGGTCGAGATCGAGCGGCAGATCGTCGGGAGCCTGTTCGCCTTGGCGACCTGGCCGGCGCGCGCCGAGGTCGCCCGCGACCGCTTCCAGAACGCCCAACTCCGCGCAGCGGAGGCAGTCCTGAAACTCGCCGCGGATACGCGCAAGCAGTATTATCGCTCCGTCGCAGCGAACGCCCAGGTCGGCTTCTACGAGCAGGCGAAGTCAACGACCGATGCGGCGACCCAGCTCTTCAAGCGCCTCGGCGAATCCGGCGGCATCAACAAGCTCGATCAGGCAAGGGAGTTCGCCTTCGACGCCGAGCTCGGCGCCCAGCTTGCTCAGGCGCGTCTCCAGCAGCGCCAGGAGCGTGAACGCCTGGTCAGGCAGCTCGGCCTCTGGGGCGACGACCTTAAGTTCCGCATGCCAGCCTCATTGCCCGCGCTGCCGCGCCTGCAATCGGTCAAGGCGGTCGAAGCCGAAGCGCTTCGCAAGCGTGTCGATATCCAGATCGCGCGGGGCGAACTTAATCTGCTGGCCAAGTCGCTGGGCCTCACTCAGGCGACCCGGTTTGTGAACGACATCGATCTGCTGGGCCGGCGAACCTACGACCGTGGCCGCAGCGTCCTGCCCGACGGAGATGTCGAGCGCGAGACGCGCCGCAGCCGCACTCTTGAACTCGAGATCGAGATCCCGATTTTCGATTTCGGGCAAAGCAAAGTGGCTTTGGCCGAGCAGACCTACATGCAGGCTGCGAACCGTCTGGCCGAAAAGGCCGTGAACGTTCGTTCCGAGGCGCGCGAGGCCTATGTCAGCTATCGCGGGACCTATGACATCGCCCGGCAGTACATCAACAATGTTCTGCCTCTGCGTAAGATCATCCAGGACGAGGCGCTGCTACAGTACAACGGCATGCTGATCGACGTGACGCAGCTCATTACCGACGCGCGCGCTCGGATCCTGTCCAATGTTGCTGGCATCAATGCGCGCCGCGACGCCTGGATCGCGCACACCGACTTCAAGCACGCGCTGATCGGCGGCGGCTCTGTTGGCGGCGGCGGAGGCACCGCCGTCGCGGCCGCTGGTGGCGGCGATGCGCCCGCCCATTGAACACTTGAGGAGCAAGACGCCATGACGGATCTGTCCCGCAGGGGTTTCATCGGAACATCAGGGCTCGTGATCGCGGGCGCTGCCGCGGTCTCGGGCCGCACCGCCTTCGCCTCCGTGCCGGAAGCGCCGACGATGACGAGCGCGGCGACGCAAGCCCCGCTGGTGCCGACCTCCGGCCCCGACTACCAGCCGGTGGCGACGCTGAACGGCTGGACCCTGCCCTGGCGGATGAACGGCGACTGGAAGGAGTTCCATCTCGTCGCCGAGCCGGTCGAGCGCGAGATCGCGCCGGGCATGATCGCCTATCTCTGGGGCTATAACGGCCAGTCGCCCGGCCCGACGATCGAGGCCGTCGAGGGCGACAAGGTCCGCATCTACGTCACTAACAAGCTGCCCGAAAACACGACGATTCACTGGCACGGCCAGCGCCTGCCCAATGGCATGGACGGCGTCGGCGGGCTGAATCAACCGCATATCCCGTCCGGCAAGACCTTCGTTTACGAGTTCCTCCTCAGGCGCTCGGGCACCTACATGTACCATCCCCATTCCGACGAGATGGTGCAGATGGCGATGGGGATGATGGGCTTCTTCGTCGTCCATCCGAAGGACCCGGCCTTCCGCCGCGTCGACCGCGACTTCGTCTTCCTGCTCAACGCCTTCGACATCGAGCCGGGCGCCTATGTGCCCAAGGTCAACACCATGCTCGACTTCAATATGTGGTGCTGGAACAGCCGGGCCTTCCCGGGCATCGACCCGTTCGTGGTCGGCCTCAACGACAAGGTCCGGATCCGCTTCGGCAACCTGACCATGACCAACCACCCGATCCACATGCATGGCTACGAGTTCAAGGTCTCCTGCACCGACGGCGGCTGGGTCGATCCGGCCACCGCCTGGGACGAGGTCTCCATCGACGTCGCGGTCGGCCAGATGCGCGCCTTCGACTTCGTCGCCGACGAGCCCGGCGATTGGGCGATCCACTGCCACAAGTCGCACCATACGATGAATGCGATGGGTCACTCGGTGAAGACCTATATCGGCGTCAACAAGAAGGACCTGGTCAGCCGCATCCGCAAGGCCGCGCCGGGCTACATGCCGATGGGCTCGAACGGCATGGGCGAGATGGGCTCCATGGAAATGGAGCTGCCGAAGAACACGCTGCCGATGATGACTGGCTACTCCCAGTTCGGGCCCGTCGAGATGGGTGGCATGTTCTCGGTCGTGAAGGTGCGTGAAGGGCTGGCCAAGAACGATTACAAGGATCCCGGCCACTACAAGAACCCCGAGGGCACGGTCGCATTTGAGTACAAAGGCCAAAAGTTGGCCGAAGCACCTCGCGTCGAGGGGCCGAAGGTCAATCCCGATCTCGCCACCTGGCAGGTCAAGGATCCGCGCAAGCCCAGGCTCGGCGCGGACGGCAAGCCGCTGCCCGGCGCTAAGCCCGGCGGACATTCCAACCATTGACATCGACAATCGAACCTGGAGCGACCGCATGACGTTTTATTTTCCAAAGCTGACCCTGGCTGCTCTGGCGCTTCTCGCATCGACGGGGCTTGCCTCCGCTGGGCCGGGTGGCGCCGGTCACGGCCATGGCGATGAGACCGCTTATGGCAAGCCTGGCGACCCGAAAAAGCCTTCACGGCTCGTCCAGGTCGTGATGAGCGAGCGTGATGGCAAGATGCTGTTCATTCCGGATCGGATCGAAGTTCGCCGCGGTGAGCAGATCAAGTTCGCCCTCCGCAACAATGGTGAGATCGATCACGAGATCGTCGTGGCGACGCTGGAGGAGAACCTCAAGCACGCGGTAGAGATGCAGAAGAACCCCGACATGGAACACGATGACCCGAACGCCAAGCGCCTCGCGCCCAAGAAGACCGGCGAGATTGTCTGGGCTTTTACCAAGGCGGGCGAGTTTGACTTCTCCTGCCTGATCCCTGGCCATCGTGAAGCCGGAATGACCGGTAAGGTCATCGTCAAGTAGGCATAATGCCTACGCAACAAGGAGCACACCATGCTGAGAATCATCTCCGCCGTCGCATTTGTGGCGGTCTCGCTGCCGGCGCTCGCCCAGCAGGTCAACGGCACCGTCAAAAAGATCGACGAGGCGCAAGGCAAGCTGACCATCGACCACGGCCCGATCAAAAATCTCGACATGGACGCCATGTCGATGGTCTTCCGCGCCGGCGAGCCGGCCATGCTCAAGGGCCTGAAGGCAGGCGACAAGATCAAGTTCGACGCCGACCGGGTCAACGGCCAGATCACGGTGACGAAGCTGCAGAAGACCAAGTAGGCGCGAGTCAAGCGCCGATCAGACGCCAGGCCGCAGCAGTGATCATGCTGCGGCCTGGATTATCAGAACGACAGCATAACCGATGAATAATCTCCCGCCGAGAACCATGCATCGCGTGACCTCGTTATTCGTCGATATAGCCCAAAATGTTACCCGCATATCTTTTAGCTCGTCGGCGCAGTGGTGTTTTCAGGTTTGTTCGCTCTCGTCTTGGTGCTGTCTCGTACAAAATAGACAGTTCCTTTACATCAATAGCGGAGGGCAAATCATGCCGGCGCGGTTTCTTGCTATCTTGATCGTTCTTTTTCCAACACTTTCGCGAGCTGACGATGGTGATTTGCAGCGCGCCTTGCTGGAGGCCGCCTGCGCTAACGCAAAAATCACTCGTCTCCCGGCTGTAGGGAAAACGGAACTTTACGAGGCAAACTGCTTGGGGACTACGCATAAGCGTATCAAAATTGTCTGTATTTCTGGGCGCTGCATCGCGGATTACCCCCATACTGGGCGCGATGAAGCTGACGAAAACTAAGATCGTGTTGTTAGTTGCTGCGATAGATCAATGAATGTCCACTCCCCAACTGAGCAGTAGCAATCAAAAGGCCACGAATGGAACTTCTTGCTCAGATTGCTCGCTTTATCCTGGTCGGTGGTTCGGCAACGGTCGTGAACTGGTTAGCGCGATTCCCGCTCTCTTTGATTATGCCATTTCTTGAGGCAGTTTTCGTAGCCTACATGATCGGCATGGTGGTCGGCTTTGTGCTTTATCGCGCCTTTGTCTTTACGACATCCTCACAACCGCTCAGTGCGCAAATCGCTTTGTTCCTCGGCGTTAACGTGGTCGGCGTGGCAACCGTGGTCCTGGCTTCGCACGTTCTCCTGCACTTGGTCTTTCCCGCGCTCGGCGTCACGCTCATGCCGGAGGCGTTTGCACACGCGGGAGCGCTCGCTCTAGGGGCCGCGGCGAATTTCATCGGGCATAAGTTCGTGACGTTTCGAGCAGAAAGCCCGCCACCATCGCCGACGCTTGGCGCCTGACCCAACGAATTATTCCGTCGAGTGGCGATCATCTCGCACTGCATTCCCCCATCCACCAGTTACATCGACAGGTTTGCCATTGAACAACCCGCCCAAAAAGCACGGAGGCTCTTGTGGAAATCGTCGTTAGGCCGGCGCTTCCCGAAGACAGCGTGACGCTTGTCGAGCTGATGCTTCAGGCTGCGGGCGACACCCTGCAGTTCATTCTTGATGATCTTGAGCCTCGCGTCAGCGCGGGCGAGGTCTTCAAGCATATGATTTCATCGATCGATAGCGAATGTTCTTACCGGCATTGCTGGGTCGCGGTCGTGCAGTCTGGGGCTCACGCCCCGGTTGTCGGCATGATGAACGCCTTCCCAGCCTCGCTTCTCTCCGACCAAACGACGCCATCGAATTTGTCATCGCGAGAAGTCCATCTCTGGCCCAGGACTGCGCTTCAGGACTGGGGCAGTTACTGCCTCAACAGCCTTGCAGTCTTCCCACTCTATCGGCGGTATGGGATCGCATCCCGACTGATCGAGCAAGCCATCGATAACGCCGTCTCCGAAGGATTTGGCAGCGTGAGCCTGCATGTCTGGGCGGATAATGCCTCTGCTGTCAGGCTCTATCGCGGGAAGGGCTTCCATGAAATCGATCGGGCCGCGATTCCCTGGCATCCTCGCCTCCCGCATTCCGGCGGCAGCCTGCTCATGAGGCTAAGCGGTCTCTCCGGACGCATCGGCGCATCTGCTCCAAGCCACAACGTGGTTTTGGCGGCCGGCGATGGATCTGACGATCGAGACGTCTCACGACCGTCCGATCGCTGAATATGCCAGGACAGAAGACCATGATCGTTGCCGCTTGGACTGAGAGCTTTAAAAGGGCGAAACAGCGAATGTTTTCGCCTTTATTAATTCTATTCTTTGTCGTCTTGATTGTCATTATTTTACTTATGCTACCGCTAAAACTCCCGGTCGGACCCATGTATTGGGATCTGATCGTCTATATCGACGGAGCTCATCGTGTAGCGATCGGTCAAACTCCCTCGGTCGATTTTTTTGCGCCAGTCGGTCCTCTCGCCTATTGGCTCGTAGCGCCGCTCTTGACGACCTTTAGCAACGCCCAACCGCTGCTGCTGGTGCAGTGGTCTCTTCTACTCGTCAGCGCGCCGCCAATGTTTGTCATCCTCGCGCATGTCGGCCAGCGATCGAGAGCGACGGCCTTTGCTCTCTTGTTGCCGTTCCTGTTTTTTCAGCTTCTGCCGATGAACGTTGAGCAATACTCAACTTACCCCAGCGTTGACGGATATGGAATATATAATAGACATACAAGTATATTACTATATAGTTTAACGTGTGGGCTGATTTTTCTAGTGAATCAACGCTTGATATTTCTTGTCGTCATTTGGACGTGCCTGGCGTTATTTCTCTTGAAGATCACGGGCTTTATTGCTGCCGGCTTGCTCTGCTCATTCGCTTTCGTCGCCGGGCGGATGAGCATGCGTGTAGCCCTCGGAATCGGCGCCGCCTTCCTGTTAGCGCTTGTGGCGCTCGACGCCACGCTCGGCGTCGTTCGCGCCTACCTGATCGACATATGGTTGCTCGTGCGTCTCAACGAGGGCAATCTGCTCTCACGCTTTCTACAAGCCAGCTCGCTCCACTTCGGCATCCTTGCACCGGCCGCTGGGCTGTCCGTAGCGCTTTATTGGTTCAAGGTTGGAGATGCACCATTCAGACAAGAAACAAGAGGCGCGCCGGATGCCGGTACTCTCGCAAGGAAACTGGACCGCAACAGTCTCTGGCTCGCCATCACCATTCTTGCCGGCCTGTTTTTTGAGACGCAGAACACGGGTGGGCAGGCGCTCATCCTTATCTGGCCCGTTCTGCTCGCGATCCTGCTGGGCGTACACCGCCTCAACGGCGCTTCGCTGATCCTTGTGTTGTCCCTGATAGGCGCAGCCGCGCTGCCGCCCTTTGTAAACGTGGCCCACCGCACGGCGCGCGCGCTCGTTGTGCAGGGTAAGTTCGTCGACGTTCCAAACGCGGATCTCAAAGCGCTTGGACAGGTCACACAGCGCCCCGAGATCGTCGAGCGGGCGGCGAAGATGCGGGAGGTCTACTCGCGCTTTCCCGAGACGTTCCAGTTCTTGGCTGACAATAATCTCCTTCCGGGTTTCACTCTTTACTCGGAACTTGATTTCCAGGTTGGCTGGTTGATGGTTGCCGATGAAGCGGTTAAGGCAATTCGTGAATACGAAGCCGCAAACAGCATAGAGTTTAAAACAATAATGAACTTGAACTTTGTGAACCCATTTCCCTTTCTCTTGGATCGGGGGGCAACACGTCACATTGCAATAGGTGCCGACCCGACACGAGCAGTCCCCGCGCCTGACCCGGAGACCCTTGCCGCTGTCTCCAAGACAGACTTGATTCTCTATCCCATGTGCCCAATCACAACCGCTAATGAGGCTTTACTCGCGCTATATCGACCGGCTGTGGCTCACCATAAATTTATCGTTCTATCGGCGTGTTGGCGAGGATATGTGAGGCAGTGATAATTCGGTGTATATTCATCGTTCCATTGAAAAATTGCTTGTCCAGCAAATCGCACGATCGAATTGATAGAATGCCTTCATGAATACACTACTCGTTATCAGCGAATATGTGCATCAGATCACCCACAATATTGCTGGCCTTGATTATCCACATGGTCATTGGGGACTGACCTTATTAGCGGTAGCCGTTTTCATTGTTGCTCCCGTTTGGACGATCGGTCAGGGGGGTATAGCGCTTTTTCGGTGGGCATCCTCAGTTCGAAGGCGTCGCGCCAGGCTAGCTGCCGTGATTAGCAGGCCAGTCGCCGCTTCGAATGAGGTCCGCGATAGATTGCCCTCCGGTTCGGAGGCAGCCAATACACCCACAGGCCGCAACGGTGACGCGTCAGTCCCCCACGACCCATGGAGGTTGGCCCTCTTCGTCGCGAGAGCCACTTCTCGTTACCAGATCCTGCTGGTCTTGTTGTCCTTAATGACGCTGCCCTCAGCTTGGTTACTTCTTGATATTCCCAAGCACATCATCAATCACGCCCTCGCCAGCCCTCAAACTCACGATGGAATGACCTTTCTCGGCTTCCATCTGCCCCGCTTAGAACTGTTGATCGCGCTGTGCGGAAGTTATCTCGCCGTCCTGACAGCAAGCGGGCTCGTCAAATTCGCAGCGACACGCATCAGAGGACGAGCGAGCGAGCGGCTCGTTCGGCGACTTCGCCTGAACATCGTACGCAGATCGAGGAAGGAAATCGCACCTGAAGCAAAAGCTTCCCTAGCGGCTGTCGCCGTTCAAGAGGTTGAGCCAATCGGATACTTTGGCGCCAGTATATTCGTAGTTCCGCTAATATATGGCGGAACACTGCTCACGAGCCTCGCATTTCTATTTATACAGAATCCGGCGCTTGCTTTTTCAGCTTTGATCATGTTGCCCATTCAGATGACCTTGCTGCCTCGGATCCAGCATCGACTCAATTCGAAGATACGGGAAAGGGTCTTTGCAACACGCGCATTGACAGGACTTCTTACAACAAAAGGTTCCAATCCCAAAACTGCAGTGGACGACAAATCGATCATGCCGTCCCTACGGCAGCAGGCGAATCAGATTGCTACACTCGAACGCTTGAGGGTAGAAATCAGTGATTTGAAAGGGCGGCTACGCGGTCTCTATAACTACACATCCAACCTGACGCCGTTCTTCTTTTTCGCAATCGGCGGCTATTTGGTCGTGCAGGAACGTCTTTCACTTGGCTCGCTGGTTGCAGCGATAGCTGCGTACAGAGAAATCGCCCCCGCACTGCGGGAGTTATTTGATTTCGTGCAAAACTGGTCGGATGCAGAGGCGCGGTTTGAAGAGGTCAGGCGTGTCATTTTGGAGAGCGAAGCTGTAAAGCGCGTTTAACTCTGCTCAACAAACACATGCCTTGGAGCAATACGGATGTCGAAGGTAATACGATCTTGATGCCGCCGGCCTTTTGCCGGCGGCAAGGACATGGCATCCTATACAGATGAAGCTCCGGCTCCTCACGCATGCGCTGATCCTGGCCCTGTTCCTGACGGCCGGCGTTCTCGCGTCTTATGTCAGCCCGGCGGCTGCCGGCATGGCGGGCGACGCCGCCGGCGTCGAGCAGACCATGGAAGCCGGCATGCCGTGCTGCCCGTCGGACCAGGATGACCCCAAGGACTGCGCGACGAACTGCCCGGCGCTGACCTTCTGCCTCGCCAAATGTTTTGCCGGCGGGGCTATCAAATCCGTCACGCTGCCGCGCCCCGCCATCGCTGTCGTCGGCCTCGCGGGTGACGACGTCGAGCGCGTATCCCAAGGCTTTGCGCCACCCGCGAGACCTCCCCGAAGCTGAGGCATCGCCGGCGCGTCAGCGCCGGCTCCGGCCGCCCGGCATTGTCCGCGCGGTCGGCAAGTCGTGGCCTAAGAGCCCGTCCCGAAAGGGTTGAGCGACTGGGGCACTCGTGATTCCAAGGGGTTGTTCAGGCCATCTTGGAGCGAGCGATGTGGACCCCAGCCACTC
>NZ_JBHSLU010000077.1:0-7346 GCF_042655245.1 Allobosea massiliensis
GGCCGCTGCGACGCCGCAATCCGCAACCGCCTAAAGGCAATCGGCATGGGGGTCAGTTCTTCATGACGCAAAGGGGTCAGTTCCGAATGTCGCTGGACAGGGCGACCTGGAGCTTGGTGCGCTCGCCGGCAATGATCGCCCAATCCTCCGACCAGTCGAATTGGAACGCCTCGCCCGGCACAAAGGCCAGCGGCACGAAAGTACCGCGGCCGCTGGTCTGTTGCTCACGCAACCGGGCAGCCTTCCAGTCCCGGGCAAAGGCCGCGACCCGATTGTACGACCCCTCATAGCCGAGGGTCACCAGATCAGCGTGCAGCTGTTTGATCGTACGCTTGTGCTTGCGCGACTTGCCGCTCTCGACCCGCAGCATCGCTGCGAGCTTATCGGCATAGGGATCGAGTTTGCTCGACCGCTCGGGAAGATGAAACCGGGGTTCGACGCTGTCCGCCCGCAGGTACTTGCGCACGGTGTTCCTCGAAAGGCCGGTGCGGCGGGAGATATCCCGGATCGAGAGGTGATCCCGGTAATGCCAGCGTCGGATGACGCTCAATAACTCCATGTCGATCACTCCGCTGTCCCCCGCGATGCCGCGTGAGACGTGGTGAAAACATGGGTCACTTCTCGATGGAAAAATCCGTGCCTGCCGGGTCAACTCTCAGTGGAAATCAACAATCATCGAACCGGTTGAGCGACCGCTTAGACCGTGCGAAATACGCGTTCATGACCAACAAAACGCGCATGTAGCCGATTCGAGAGGCGCTGACGTCAGCGAGCGGATACCGTCTCATTGCAGTGAGCGTTCAATAGATGCTGGGCGAAGGCCGGTATAGGCATGCCCGAAATGCCGGTGCGCCAAGCGACAAACAGGTCCTTTCGTAGCGGCGGGTCAGGGAAGGGTAAGGCACGCAGGCTTCCGGCCCGCACCTCGTCCGATACGGCTGACGCCAGAACTAGAGAGATGCCAACTCCAGCCTTTACCGCCTGCTTGACAGCCTCGGTGCTACCCAACTGTAGGGAAACCCGCGGCATTTGAGCGTGATCGCCGAAATATTTCGCAAGCATCCGCCCGGTCCCGGTGCCAGGTTCGCCGCCGAGAAGCTCAAATGCGGATAACTGAACCGGATCAATGTGGTCTTGAGACGCCAATGGATGATCGGGCGGAACGATGACGACGACGGGCTCGCTTCTCCAGCGCTCGACTTGGCAGCCGTCGCGGTTGTCCCACCATTCCAACACGGCCACATCTATTTCGACATTCTCCAGTTTCTCGACGATGGACGGATTGCGGTCAATCACCATATCAAAAGCCGCTGGATCGCGGCCTTCCAGATATGACCGGACATAGGGCTGCAGCAGATAGATTCCGATATTGGAACTGGCACCGATCCGCGTGCGCTCCCCAGAGACCGCGGCGAGTGCACGCTCGTTAACCCTAAGGATGCTCTGGGCATAAGGCAGAAAGTTCATCGCTTCCCGCGTCGGCTCGCACCCCGTTCGGGAGCGATGGAATAGCAGGACACCCAGCTGCTCCTCAAGCTTCTGGATATGTGATGAGGCCGTCGGCTGAGCGATCCGAAGATATTCGGCGGACGCTTGAAAGCTCTTATGCTTCGCCAGGGCCAGAAATGTCCGCACCCATACTAGATTCAGCATTGCCGATCTAAGCCACTTGTCTCGCATTGTTGACGGCATCCATTGGCGGCTTACCCGAAAGGGCCTGCAGGATATTTTCTGCAGCGCGCAGTTCGATTGCCAAGCGAACTTTCTTAACAGCAGAGCCAATATGCGGGCTGAACATCGTGTTTGGGTGACCCAGCAAGCCCGGAGCGATCTCCCGCGGTCTGTCTTCGCGAGCCCAATCCTCCAGCTCGAACACGTCGGCGGCATACCCGCCGAGCTGACCGCTGGTGAGCGCAGTTAGAACAGCAGCTTCGCTCACGACAGAGCCGCGGCATGGATTCACGAGGTATGCGCCTGGTTTCATCAGGGCGAGCGTCCTGTCGTTGATCAGATGGATGGTGTCTGGGGCCAGCGCCAGGGCCAGGATGACGATATCGGATTCGGATAATACCTCCTCCAGGCTGCGCCGAGCAACACTAGGTCGAGCTTCGCCGCCGGGTGCTGGGATCGGCACCCGGTCGTTGTATAGCAGCGTTGCGCCCCAGCCATTCAGCCGTTCGGCGATGGCTTGCCCAATCGCCCCCATTCCGAGAATACCAATGGCGGACCCCGCGATGCCCAGGCCGAAAAACTCCGGCCGCCAACCGGCGAATTTGCCGCAGCGGACCCTGGCATCGGCCTGGATCATCTTGCGGGTGAGGCCGATGGTAAGGCCGATGGCCAACTCAGCCGTCGGCACGGTCAGGAGGTCAGGCACGATGCTCAGCCAGATGCCCCGGGCCGTACAGGCCGCGACATCGAAGTTATCGTAGCCCTTCAAGGCCGCGCCGATGACCTTCATCTGCGGGCAAGCTGCCAGGAAATCGGCGTCGACCCAGTCCGGCATGAAGGCCATCATTGCATCCGCCGTGCCGACACGGCGGCGAATCTCTTCGCGGGGCAGGGTTTCCATAGTTTGATTGGGAGTGACTTCACAATGGTCACAGAGGAGATCCAAGGTTTCCTGATGCACTTTGTGGGTGATGACGACGCGCGGTTTCACGATGGCCGGTCCTTACTTGAATTTCTTCCGCAAATAGCCGCTCAGGCCATCGACGATTGTCACCATTATCAGGATGACGAGTAAAATGGCGCTGACTTCTTGATACAACATGATTCGAAGCGATCCCATCAGCTCAAACCCAATACCGCCTGCGCCAACCATTCCCATTATCGTGGATGCGCGGAAGTTATATTCCCAGCGATAGACGGATACGTCTGCGAACTGCGATGACACTTGTGGCAGGACGGCGTGGAACAACACTTGAACCGGAGTTGCACCTGCGGCGCGCGCAGCCTCTATGGGGGCCTCATCGACATGCTCAATTGCTTCCGCAAAAAACTTGCCGACCATACCGACCGAATGCAGGCCTAATGCCAGAACGCCGGGTAAAGCACCAAAGCCTACGGCAGCAACGAAAATGATGCCCATAATCAGCTCCGGGACCGAGCGAAGAGCGTTTAGCAGGGTACGGGCGACATGAAATACGATCGTGTGCGGCGACGTGTTCCGGGCAGCAAGAAAAGCCAGCGGAAATGACAGAAGCACCGCTATTGCCGTTCCGGCAATACTCATTGCCAAGGTGTCCACCAGCGGCTTGAGCCACGCGCGCGCATTGGTGAAATCCGGCGGCATCGCCTCGCGGGCCAGCGTTAAGATGGCCGGAACCCCGTTTGCCAGGGTCCCGAAATCCAGAAGACCAACATACCAGAATGCAACCAGCACAATAGCGAGTACCGCAGCAACCTGGGCAGACTGCCGGATCCACGCCCGACTGTACTGATCGAGATAATGGTTTGTTGTGTTGATTGTGGTTGCGCCGAGCGTCGTCATCACGTCCTCACATCGCTCCGAAGTCGATTCCAAGCAACTTTCCCATATCGCGGATCACGTCGTAATCATTGTCCGTGATCGGGGCGAAACCGTCCGCCTTGAAGTTCTTCAGAACTGCGGGGTCCTTCAGGTTCACGAAAGTGGTGCGGATCTTGTCCTTCAGCTCCGGCTTCAGGTCGGAGCGCATCGTCCACGGGTATTGGGGATATTCCTTGCTGTAGGCGATGACCTTGACCTTGCCTGCGTCGACGAGCTTTCTCTCAAGAAGAGTTTTCCAGATCACCTCGGAAAGGCCCCCGACTTCCGCATTGCCGTTGGCGACATTCACCGCAACCGCATCGTGGCTGCCGACGAAGTGCTGCTGGTAATCGCGATCATTCACGACACCGGCTTCCGCCATCAACGTCTTCGGAATCAGATGGCTGGAGGTGGAAGCGCGATCGCCGAAAGCGACCTTCTTGCCCTTGATGTCGCTGAGCGAATTCACATTGGCATTCGCGTTGGCAATGACGACAGAGCGGTAAGTCGGCTTGCCGTCGCTGACCATTGCCGCAAACGGCTCGATATCGGCTTTGCCCTTGGCAAGCACGTACGAGAGCGGACCGAAATAGGCTATGTCGATCCGGCCGAAACGCATTGCCTCGATCATCGACGAGTAGTCTGTTGTCACAACCAGATCGACCTTCTTGCCCAGTTCCTTCTCGAGGTAGTCCTTGAGCGGTTGATTGCGCTTGATCAACTCGGACGCATTCTCATCCGGTAACAGTGCGACCTTTAAAGTCTCTGGATTCGGATTGGCGGCGTGGGCTGGCGCTGCCAGCCCCATGGCAAGGGCGGCAGCAATGGCAAATTTCAGCAGGCGGTTCATAGGGACATCTCCATCTCAGGCGTAAACGGTGGCTGGGCGTAGGCGGGGTTACTCGTCCGGCTGGGTGCGATTGGCTCACGGCGGTGCCCGGCGTATATCGCGGCGAAATTGTCGTCATTGAGCTCATCAGGAGCGCCGTCAAACACAACATGTGCACCGGCAAGGCCAATGATCCGGTCTGCAAAGCGCTGCGCGTATTCCAGCTGGTGCAGCGACACGATGGCGGTGATGCCGTCTTCTTTGCACACCTGGCGAAGCAGTTCGAGGATCTTCTCCGAGGTGGCGGGATCGAGGCTGGCGACAGGCTCGTCGGCCAGAATGATGTTGGGCTGCTGCGCCAGCGCGCGGGCAATCCCGACACGCTGCTTCTGGCCGCCAGAGAGCTGATCGACACGCGTCATGGATTTGTCGGCCAGACCGACGCGCTCGAGGCAGTGGAGAGCCAGTTCCAGGTCCGCGCGGGGCAGCGGGAAGAAACTGCGCAAGGTATTGTGATAGCCGAGTCGGCCGGTGAGGACGTTGGCGAGGGCCGTATGTCGCTCGATCAGCTGATGGTGCTGGAAAATGAGTGCCGTTCGGCGCCGGTGCTGGCGGAGTGCGCCGGTCGGGCCAAGGACACCGAAATCCGATGAGACAATCTCGCCGGAGGTAGGTTTAACAAGGAGGTTCAGGGAGCGCAAAAGTGTCGATTTCCCCGCACCCGACAGGCCGAGTAAAACGGAGAACTCGCGCTGGAAGAAATCGAGGGTGGTCGATCTGAGCGCCACCACTCCGCCTGAATAGGTCACACCGACATTTCTGAGCCGCAACACGTATTTGCGGTCGGTCTCGGCATCGCTGGGCTTCATGGATCACCATCTGTAATGTGAATGACGCAGAGATTGCGTTTCGCAATACAGTAGGGCTCGTGGATGACACTTCGATGTCAAGGTCGCGAAGGTTTTGTGACTCTATCCGTCAGTGAAGTGACCCTTCGCCGCGTGCAAGGCGGACGATGCTGCATTGCGGCAAGGTTGTTACATCCGCAAATGTCTCATTTCCGCGTTCAAACCTAGGTGCTTGTGTTGTGAATGGCGTCTCGTTCCGATGGGCGAGACGAACGGCAAAGTTCCACCCTTCTACGACCTTCGACTGTGGCGCGGAAGCCCGTCGCTGTTCGTGATCTGAACTTTCTACCGTATATCTGTGCCCCTTTAATGTTCAGGGGCCTCTAAGCGCCGCGTCCAGCTCGCCGGCCTGCGCCGTGGCGACGATCGGCGTTCCGGCTTCCCGCGCGCTCGCCCATGCGGTCGCGCTCTCCTGCGGGTCCGCATCAATGACGCAAACCCGTTCGCCGGTCGCCTCGGCCGCCACGGCGGTATGAACCGAAAGCGTGGTTTTTCCGCTCCCGCCCTTCTGGCTCAAAAACGCAATGACGTTCATGCGTTAATCCTTCTTTGCGTGAATACGTATTAAAGCATATAGCTAGGCACGTTACTACGCCTTTAAGCTAGTGCGGCCATTCCTCGGCCGGCCAGTCCCGCGACGTGTGGATGACGCGCACGATCACGACGCTTTCCCGGCCCTCCATGTCGCGCAGCTCATAGGCGATGATGTAGGGAAGCCGGGCGAGGGACTTTTCATAGCTTCCGCCCACCCGTCCCGGCCGCCCGGTTGCCATCTCGCCTAGCTTGTTCCCGGCGTCCTCGATCGCGTCCACGACCCGTTCGGCGGCGAATGGGTTGTCCTCGGCGATGTAGCGCAGGATTTCGAGGTTATCCCGCTGCGCCTCAATCGACCAGACAACCGGCCTCATCAGCGCGCGGCTTTCCGGCGCTTCGCTTCCGCGATAACCTCACGCATTTCCGCGACGGCCTGCGCGTGGGGGATCACGCGGCCGGCCGCTGCGTCGGCCATGCCGCGCTTGATGCCGTCGATGATTTCAAGCTCGCGATCGACATAGGCGGCGACGGCCTCGCCGGCGAGGAAAGATTTGCTCCGCTGCGTGCCGCTCGCGATCCGGTCGAGTTTTTCTTTCACATCGGGCCGAACCCGAATCGTCATGGTGGTGCTGGCGGTCATGGAATCGCCTCCGATCGTGTTAAATTGTGTACACCCTAGCACGTTTCCCCGACCGCTGTCACCGCCTTTTAGGTAATACGAATACACGTCAATACGTACTGACGTAAGTAATTAAACGCCGGCCTTGCCCCCCTCTCGAAAGCCCATAGGACGCTGGCCGCAGGCGCAAGCGTTGCGGTTTAGGTGGTGAGGGTGCCGCTTGCCGGCCCGCCTATGCGCGGGCCGGAATCGCCGCAGGGCTGCGAAAGCAGCCCGAACAGCGGCGACCGCTTATGTTTGCCCTCTTAGATAAAGATCAGATGGGGATTCAGTCTGGTTATCGGACTCACGTTTCTGCACCATCTTCCCAAGGGCGGCGAGCGCCCGGCCTAGCGGGTTATCGCCGGCCTCGAACAGCGCCAGCTCATCGAGGGGCAGGGTCTTCCGGTAGGCGCCCAGCTCGGCCGCGCGGGCTTTCTGTGCGGCGCTGTAGTCGTCGGGCGGGGGAGGGGTCTTGCCGAACCGCCCAAGGAACTGCCGGGCCTTCTCTGGCAGCGACAGGCGATAGGCGTTGCTCGTCTGCTGGACCTGTGGGCCGCGCCCCTCGTTGCCGGTCGGCTCGTAGCGCCGCAGCCAGTCGATGAAACCATGCGCCCGCAGGTTCTTCAGCGCCCGCACGATCGTATCGCGCGACCGGCTATAGCGCGACAATCTGGGAGAGATGGCGGCGACAATCTGGATGAGATTTTAGTGTCGCGGCGAAGGTCAGCTTAGCGGTTTGATTGTCGCTGGCAAGAGTAGCGCCGTTTTTTGTTTGTCGCGGCGCGACAATCTGGCGAGCGTTCTAGAGCGGAATCCGATCAGGTTGCATCGTATCCTGCGGCGCTGAAGTAGTTTGCGCATTCAGCGGGCGGGAAGAGATCGATGATGCGGCCGATGGCGCCC
>NZ_JBHSLU010000078.1:0-21990 GCF_042655245.1 Allobosea massiliensis
ATCGGGGATCTCTCGGTTCAGGGTTGGCGTTCGCAACCCAAACCTAACCGGCAATCGCCGATGACCACCCTCAGCTACACCACGCTATGGGACACGACCTTGAGCTTGGTCGCGATCTGGACCGAGAGGTCGATTCCGCCCCACTTGGCCTCCATCAGTTCGCGCTCGGGAATGGCGCGAACGAAATTGCCGCCGAGGCCGATGAAGGCGCGGATTTCGCCGGCCATGATCGCCTCGCAGGCTTCGACCGTGGCGAGGCCATCCTCGCGCGGCGGCTCGAAGCGATACTGCTCCGCCAGCCGGTCGAGCGGCACGAGCTCGGCCTTCTCCGCGATGCCGACCGTGCGCTGGCCCTGCACGTTGGAATGGCCGCGCACGGGGCAGATGCCCGCGCCGGGCTTGCCGATCTGCCCGCGCATCAGCAGCAGGTTGACCAGCATTTGCACGCTGTCGACGCCGAGCCGGTGCTGCGTCAGCCCCATGCCGTAGATCGCGATGGTCGCCGTCGCCTTGGCATAGGTCGCGGCGGCGGCTTCCATCGCGGCGCGCGGCAGGCCGGAGGCCTCGATGATCTCGTCCCAGCCCGTCTCGCGCAGCTTGGCCTCGAAAGCGGGGAAATCCTGCGTGTGCTCCGCGATGAAGGCCGCGTCGAGGATCCGCGTCCGCCCCGCCGCCTTCGCCTCGTCGTCGAGCGCGAGCAGCACCTTGCCGATGCCGAGCATCGCCGCGATGTCCCCGCCGGCCCGCGGCTGGTGGTACTGCGTCGCGATCTGCGTGGGGGCGTTGGTGAGCATCTGCCCCGGGCGCTGCGGATTGACGAAGGCCTCCCAGCCGCGCTCGCGCAGCGGGTTGAAGACGATGATCGGCACGTCGCGCTCGCGCACCTGCTGCAGCGTGTGCAGCAGCCGCGGCGAGTTGGTGCCGACATTCTGTCCGAAGGAGAGGATGCAGTCGGTCGCGGCGAAATCGTCGAGCAGCACGGTGCCGACCGGCGTGCCGATGCTCTGCGGCAGCGCCACCGCGGTCGTCTCGTGGCACATGTTCGAGCTGTCGGGCAGGTTGTTGTGCCCGTAGAGCCGCGCGAAGAGCTGATACATGTAGGAGGTTTCGAGCGAGGCCCGGCCCGACGCATAGAACACCGTCGACTTCGGATCGTAGCCCTTGAGCTTCTGGCCGATGTCGGAGAACGCTTCCGCCCAGGACACCTCGACATAGCGATCCCAAGCGCGGTCATAGCGCATCGGATGCGTCAGCCGCCCGGCATTCTCGAGCTCGTAATCCGACCAGCCGAGCAGTTCGGTGACGCTGTGGCGGGCGAAGAAGTCAGGCGTCGTGCGCCGGGTCGTCACGTCCCAGAAGGTCGCCTTGGCGCCGTTCTCGCAGAACTCGGCGCTATGGGCCTCGCGCGGCTTGGTCCAGGCGCAGCTGGTGCAGGCATAGCCGCCGACCTTGTTATGGTCCGTGAGGAGCCCCGGCGTGCTGTGAAAGGCATTCTGGCCGACGACATGGACGCCGAGCGACTTGACCGAGCCCCATCCGCCGGTCGGTTGCCGATAGGGCTTGTAGCGTGCGCGACGGGCCATCCATATCCTCCCGGTGATCTCCCGAGACCCAATCGGCGGCGGCTTTAATGGTTCCGCATTGGAATCATCTGTCGCAACCCGTCAGGCCGCGTCCGGCTTTGATCCGGCAGGCGCTGGCGGGCGTAAGCGTGAGGCATCGGAGGCACGCGTGATGAACGAACATTGGGCCGTGATCGGCGCCGGGATGGCCGGGCTTGCGGCTGCGCGCCGGCTGGGCGCAGCCGGCCGGTCGGTCACCCTGTTCGACAAGAGTCGCGGCCTCGGCGGGCGGATGGCGACGCGGAGGGCTGGCGGTTTCCGCTTCGACCATGGCGCACAATACTTCACCACCCGTGGCGAGCGGTTTCGCGAGCTTGTCACGAGGCTGACGGGGGAGGGGCTGGTCGGGCGCTGGGGCGAGGATCATGTCGGCCTGCCCGGCATGAGCGCGCCGGCCCGCGCATTGGCCCCGCAGGCGACGGTCGTGAGCGAATGCACCGTCTCGTCGCTGACACGCGGCTCCCATGGCTGGGCTGTCTCGGCGGCCGAAGGACCGGTCGCGACCGAGGGCAACGGCACGTTCACCGGCGTCATCGTCGCGGTGCCGGCACCGCAGGCCGCGCCGCTGCTGGCGTCGGCGGGCTGCAACTGGGCCGGCGCGGCGCGCGCGACCTATGCCCCTTGCTGGGCGCTGATGCTCGGCTTTCAGGCGCGCACCGCGCTCACGCAGGACCGCCTGCGTCCGCAGGATACGGCGATCGCCTGGATCGCGCGCGACAACTCCAAGCCCGGGCGCGATGCGAGCGGTGACGCCATCGTCGTGCACGCCACGCCGGGCTGGTCGCGCGAGCATCTCGAGGACACGCCTGAGCAGGCGGGGGCGGCACTTCATGCCCGGTTCCGCGCTCTCACCGGCGAGACTGCGGAGCAAGCCTTCCTCGCGGCCCATCGCTGGCGCTACGCGCTGGTCGAGCAGCCGCTGGGCGAGGCCTTTTTCTGGGACCCTTCGGCCCGCCTGGGAGCCTGCGGCGACTGGTGCATCGGGCCGCGGGTGGAAGCCGCTTTCGACAGCGGCGACAGCCTCGCCGCGGCCATCCTGGGTCCAGACCCGGCGCGCTGAGCGGCCGGCGACACCCCGCATCGCGACTTTACGCCGGCGTTACGCCGAGCCGGCGTCTTCGACATGGCGGCCTTACGGCCATCGGCTCCATCTCCGGTCCGACCACGGACCGGAGCTTTTCCATGTTCATCGACCTTCTCTTCTTGCTCGGCGGCCTCGCGCTGTTCGGCCTCGCCGGCGTCGCCGTCGCCGCGGCAGAGCGGCTGTGAGGCGCATCATGCCGCTCGACATCATTCTGGGGCTGACGGTGGCGGCGCTGCTGCTGGCCTATCTGCTCAAGGCGCTGCTGCGCCCCGAATCCTTCTGACCGGGGAGCGGTTCATGACCCAGACCCCTTTCATCCCTGACCTCGTCCAGTTCCTGATCTTCGCGGCCCTGCTGCTGGGGCTCGCCTGGCCGCTCGGCCACTACATGGCCCGCGTCTTCACCGGCGAAGCGCAATTCCTGTCGCCGATCGAGAACGCGATCCTCGGGCTCGCTGGCCAGGGCCGGCCGCAGCCTCAGCGCTGGCACGCCTATGCTTTGTCGCTGCTCGCCTTCAACGCGGCGGGCTTCGCGCTGCTGTTCCTGATGCTGCGCTACCAGAACCTGCTGCCGCTCAACCCGCAGGGCTTCGACGGGATGCCGGCGCCTCTCGCCTTCAACACGGCGATGTCCTTCGTCACCAACACCAACTGGCAGTCCTATGGCGGCGAGACGACGCTCTCGAACCTCAACCAGATGCTCGGCCTGACGACGCAGAACTTCGTCTCGGCCGCCAGCGGCGCCGCTGTGGCCGCCGCCGTCGCACGCGGCTTCGCCGCGAAGCAGACCCGCGTCCTCGGCAATTTCTGGGTCGATCTGACCCGCACCACTCTCTACATCCTGCTGCCGGCCGCGCTCGTCCTGGCGCTGGTGCTGGTCGCGCTCGGCCTGCCGCAGACTCTCGCCGCATCCTTCGACGCCACGACGCTTGAAGGCGCCAAGCAAAGTATCGCGCTCGGCCCCGTCGCCAGCCAGATCGCGATCAAGCAGCTCGGCACCAATGGCGGCGGCTTCTTCAACGTCAATTCGGCGCATCCCTTCGAGAACCCGAATGCGCTGTCGAACCTGCTGACCACGATCTCGATCCTGCTGATCCCGGTCGCGTTCTGCTTCACCTATGGCCGGCTGGTCGGCGACCGGCGCCAGGGCCGCGCCCTCTTCGCGGCGATGGCCGTGCTGTTCCTTACCGGCTTCGCAGCGATCTATGGCGCCGAGCGCCTCGGCAACCCGCTGCACGCCGGGCTCGTCGATGCCGCGGCCGGCAACATGGAGGGCAAGGAGGTCCGCTTCGGCATCCTCGCCTCGACGCTCTGGGCGGCGGCGACGACGGCGGCCTCGAACGGCTCGGTCAATGCCATGCTCGATTCCTTCACGCCGCTGGGCGGGCTCGTCGCGATGCTCAACATCCAGCTCGGCGAGGTGGTCTATGGCGGCGTCGGCGTCGGCCTCACCGGCATGCTGCTCTTCGTCATCATCACGGTCTTCCTCGCCGGGCTGATGGTCGGCCGCACGCCGGAATATCTCGGCAAGAAGATCGAGGCGAAGGAGATCAAGCTCGCGGCGCTGACCCTGCTGATCATGCCTCTCGGCATCCTGGTCTTCGCCTCGCTGGCGATCGCGACCGGCCAGGCTCAGGCCTCGGTGCAGGACGCCGGCCCCCACGGGCTCTCGGAGTTGCTCTACGCCTACACCTCGGCGACCGGCAACAACGGCTCGGCCTTTGCCGGTTTCACCGCCAACACGCCCTGGCACAACAGCTTCCTCGGCATCGCCATGATGCTCGGCCGCTTCGGCTACATCATTCCGATCCTGGCGATCGCCGGCAGCCTCGCGGCCAAGCGCCCCGCGGCCGAGACGGCCGGCACCTTCCCCACCCATGGGCCGCTCTTCGTCACGCTGCTGGTGGCGACGATCCTGATCGTCGGCGCGCTCACCTTCCTCCCCGTCCTCGCTCTGGGCCCGATCGCGGAACACGTCTCGATCCGGGCTGGGCAGAGCTTCTAGAGGTCCCCATGAGCAAGCATGCTCCCACCGAGATGGGCCTGTTCTCGCCCGTCATCCTCCGGCCTGCGATCCTGCAGGCCTTCCGCAAGCTCGATCCGCGCAGCCTGGCGCGAAACCCGGTCATCTTCTCGACCGCGCTGGTGTCGCTGCTCGCCACCATCCTCGTCATCCGCGAAGGGCTGACTGGCGGGCCGGTCTTCTGGATCGGCCTGCAGATCGCGATCTGGCTGTGGTTCACCGTGCTCTTCGCGAACTTCGCCGAGGCGGTCGCGGAAGGGCGCGGCAAGGCGCGGGCCGACGCCTTCCGCTCGACCCGCTCCTCTTCGCTCGCCAAGGTCCTGGTCGATCCGGCCAACCGGGTCGTCTACGGCACCAAGGAGGTCGAGCTCGTCGAGCCCGGCGAGGTCATCCTCATCGAGGCCGGCGACATCGTGCCGACCGATGGCGAGATCATCGAGGGCGTCGCCTCGGTCGACGAAAGCGCCATCACCGGCGAGTCCGCGCCGGTCATCCGCGAATCCGGCGGCGACCGCTCCTCGCTCACCGGCGGCACGCGGCTGGTCTCGGACTGGCTCGTGGTGCGCGTCACGGCCCGCCAGGGCGAGACCTTCCTCGACCGCATGATCGCGCTCGTCGAGGGCGCCAAGCGCCAGAAGACCCCGAACGAGATCGCGCTCGACATCCTGCTGGCGGCGCTGACGCTGGTCTTCCTCTTCGTCGTGGTGACGCTGCCCTTCTTCGCGTCCTGGTCGGGCACGACGCTGCCGGTGATCTATCTCGCGGCGCTGTTCGTGACACTCATTCCGACCACGATCGGCGGGCTGCTCTCGGCCATCGGCATCGCCGGGATGGACCGGCTCGTGAAGGCCAATGTCATCGCCAAATCCGGCCGCGCGGTCGAGGCGGCCGGCGACATCGACGTGCTGCTGCTCGACAAGACCGGCACGATCACCTTCGGCAACCGCATGGCCCATGCCTTCGAGCCGGCGGCGAATGTCAGCGAGCGCGATCTCGCCGAGGCGGCCTTCCTGGCCTCGCTGTCGGACGAGACGCCGGAGGGCAAGTCGATCGTCGATCTCGCCGCCAGGCGCTTCGGCTTCGAGGCCGCGGCCGGTGCAGGCGCGGTCTTCGTGCCCTTCACCGCGCAAACCCGGATGTCGGGCGTCGACCTTCCGGATGGCCGCGCCCTGCGCAAGGGCGCCTCCGACACGATGGCGAAGCTCACCGGCGGCGCACTGTCGGCGACGGTCGAGCAGGCGGTGCGCAAGATCGCCTCCGCGGGTGGAACGCCGCTGGTGGTGGCGCGCGACAACGACGTGCTCGGCGTCGTGCATCTCAAGGATGTGGTGAAGCCCGGCATCCGCGAGCGCTTCGCGGAACTGCGCCGCATGGGCATCCGCACGGTGATGATCACCGGCGACAACCCGCTGACGGCGGCCGCCATCGCGGCGGAAGCGGGCGTCGACGACTTCCTCGCGGAGGCGACGCCGGAAGCCAAGCTCGCGCTGATCCGCAAGGAACAGGCGAAAGGGCGGCTGGTGGCGATGTGCGGCGACGGCTCCAACGACGCGCCCGCGCTGGCGCAGGCCGATGTCGGCGTCGCCATGAACTCCGGCACGCCCGCCGCCAAGGAAGCCGGCAACCTGATCGACCTCGACAGCGACCCGACCAAGCTGATCGAGATCGTCATGGTCGGCAAGCAGCTCCTGATCTCGCGTGGCGCGCTGACGACCTTCTCGATCGCCAACGACGTCGCCAAGTATTTCGCCATCCTGCCGGCGCTGTTCGTCACCGCCTATCCGGGCCTCGCGGTGCTCGACGTGATGGGGCTCGGCACCCCGCAATCGGCGATCCTGTCGGCCATCATCTTCAACGCGCTCGTCATCGTCGCGCTGATCCCGATCGCGCTGAAGGGCGTGCGCTACGCCCCGGCCTCGGCGGCCTCCCTGCTCGGCCGCAACCTGCTCGTCTACGGGCTCGGCGGCCTGATCGTGCCCTTCATCGGCATCAAGGCGATCGACCTGATCGTCGACCTGCTCCACCTCGCCTGAGGAGATAGATCGTGACCTCCTATCTACGTCCCTCGCTCGTCCTGCTCGGCCTGTTCAGTGTGCTGACGGGCGCCGCCTATCCCCTCGCCGTCACCGGGGTCGCCCAGGCCGTGTTTCCCGCCAAGGCCAACGGCTCGCCGGTGATGAAGGACGGCGCCGTGATCGGCTCGTCGCTGATCGGCCAGTCCTTCACGTCGGATCGCTATTTCCATGGCCGCCCCTCGGCGACTTCCGCACCCGATCCGCAGGATGCGTCCAAGACGGTGGACAGCCCCTACAATGCCGCCAACTCGACCGGTTCCAATCTCGGGCCGGGGTCTGCAACGCTGAAGGCCGCGATCACGGACCGGGTCGCGGCGCTCGGCGGCGGACCGCAGCCGGCCGACCTGGTCACGGCCTCGGGCTCGGGCCTCGACCCGGACCTCTCGCCGCAGGCGGCGCTCGCCCAGGTGGCGCGCGTGGCGAAGGCCCGCGGCGTGGCGGAAGACAGCCTGCGCCGCCTCGTGCAGGACCAGGTCGAGCCGCCGCTGCTCGGCATTCTCGGCGAGCCGCGCGTCAATGTGCTCGCCCTCAACCTCGCGCTCGACAGGCTCGCGCGCTGATGCTCTGGTTGCCCGCGCATGCCCAGCCCGCACGACGATAGGCCCCCGCCCGAATCCTTCCTCGCCGGAGCGCGGGGCGAGGAGCAGGCGGGCGCCGGCCGGCTCAAGATCTTCCTGGGCGCCTCGCCGGGTGTAGGGAAGACCTTCGCGATGATCGAGGAGGCCCGCGTGCGCCAGCGCGCGGGCCGCGATGTCGTGGTGGCGCTCGTCGAGACGCATGGACGGGCCGAAACGGCGGCGCTGCTCGACACCCTCGAGCAATTGCCACGGCGACAGGTCGACTATCGCGGGCAGGTCCTCAGCGAACTCGATGTGGACGCTCTGCTCGCGCGCCGGCCGGCGATCGCGCTGATCGACGAACTCGCCCACACCAACGCGCCGGGCTCGCGCCACCCCAAGCGCTGGCAGGATGTCGTCGAGGTGCTCGACGCCGGCATCGACGTCGTGACCACGCTGAACATCCAGCATGTCGAGAGCCTGAACGACGTCGTCGCGCGCATCACCGGTGTGCGCGTGCAGGAGACGGTGCCGGACCAGATCCTGCAGCGGGCCGATCAGATCGAGCTGATCGACCTGCCGCCTGAGGAGCTGATCAAGCGGCTCGAGGACGGCAAAGTCTATGTGCCGCAGCAGATCGGCCGGGCGCTCGACAACTTCTTCGGCAAGGGCAAGCTGACGGCCCTGCGCGAACTCGCTTTGCGCACGGCCGCGAGCCGCGTCGATGCCGAGATGCTCGACTGGATGCAGGCCCATGCCGTCAAGGGTCCCTGGCCGGCCGAGGAGCGGCTGCTGGTCTGCATCAACGAAGCGCCGGTGGCGCGCAGCCTCGTGCGGGCCGGCAAGCGCATGGCCGAGCGTGCCCGCCTGCCCTGGATCGTAGCGACGGTGCTGACGCCCCGCCACGAGGCGCTTCCCTCGGATGCGCGCGCCGTCACCACCGAGGCACTGCGGCTGGCGGAATCGCTCGGCGCCGAGACGGTGGTGCTGCGGGCGGAGACGGACGCCGCGGGCGAGATCCTGCGCTATGCCCGCCAGCGCAATGTGTCGCGGCTGGTGATCGGGCGGCCGCGCTCGCAGCGGTCCTGGTGGCAGCGGCTCGTCGGCGCCTTTCGCGAACCTGTCGCGGACCGGCTGCTCGACGACGCCACCGATTTCGAGATCACGGTGGTGACGCCGCATGCCCGGGTCGAACGGCGCAAGGCGGTCGCCGACCCCTGGCTGCAAGGACCGTGGCAGGGCTACGCCACCGCCTGCGGTGCGATCGTCGTGGCGACCATGCTGGCCCTGCCGATCTCGATCTGGGATGCGGTGCCGGGGGGCGCGATTTCGGCGATTTATCTGATCGCGGTGCTGATGGTCGGGGCGCGCTGGGGGCTGGGGCCTTCGCTGGCGGCAGGCGCGCTGGGATCGGTGGCCTACAACTTCTTCTACACCCCACCCTACTATTCGCTGCACATCAACCGCTCGGAAGATGTCGTGTCGATCCTGGTTTATCTGCTGGGCGCGCTCTTCACCGGCACGCTGGCCGGGCGGCTCAAGGCCCAGGTCGAGGCGATGCGCGCCGCCCAGAGGCGCACCGAAACCCTCTACGACTTCGCCCGCAAGATCGCCTCCGCCACGCAGACCGACGACGTGCTCTGGGCCGCGGCCTTCCACATTGCCGCGACGCTGGATTGCCAGTCGCTGATCCTGATGCCGGATGCAGCGGGGGCGCTGCAGCAGGTGCAGGGCCACCCCACCATCGCGGAACTCGATGCCCGCGCCGAGGGCGCCGCGCGCTGGGCCTTCGAGAAGAACGAGCCGGCCGGCGCGGGCACCGCGACGCTGCCGATGGCCGAATGGCTGTTCGTGCCGCTCGCCACCGCCAGCAGCATCCTGGGCGTCATCGGCGTGCGCTTCCGCGACCGGCAGCGCGGGCTCGACCCCGAGACGCGGCGCCTCCTGCTGGCGGTCGAGGACCAGGTCGCCGTCGCGGTGGAGCGGACGCGGCTCGCCGGCGAACTGGCGAATGCCCGCGTCTCGGCCGAGGGCGAGAAGCTGCGCGGGGCGCTCCTGAATTCCGTCAGCCACGATCTGCGCACGCCGCTGGTGACGGTGATCGGCGCCGTGTCGAGTCTGGCCGAGACCGATGGCGTCCTCGGTGCGGCCGACCGCCGCGAGCTGACGATGACGGCGCTCGACGAGGCGCGCCGGCTCGACCGCTACGTCCAGAACCTTCTCGACATGACCCGGCTCGGCCATGGTGCGCTGGCGCCGAAGCGCGCGGCGGTCGATCTGCGCGAAATCCTCGGCGTGGTGCGGACCGATCTCGAGCGGGTGCTTGCGCGCCACCGCCTCGTCATCGAAACGCCGCGCGACCTGCCGCCGCTCCATGTCGACCCCGTGCTGATCGGGCAGGCCATCGCCAACATCGTCGAGAACGCCGCCAAATACGCACCTGCGGGCACCTCGATCACGATCGCGGCGCGAGCCGACGGCGCCATGGCCGAGATCGCGGTGACCGATGAGGGACCCGGCATTCCCGAGGCCGAGCGCGAGCGCGTTTTCGACCTGTTTCACCGCGTGGCGGAAGGGGATTCGCGTCCGGCGGGCACGGGGCTCGGCCTGTCGATTGTGCGCGGGCTGGTGGAGGCGCATGGCGGCACGGCACGGGCCGAAGCGGGGCCCGGTGGACGCGGCGCCGCGATCGTGATCAGGCTGCCCTTCGCCCCTGCCTGCAGCGATCTCTCCGAATGACCGAGCCCAAGCCCGCCCGCATCCTGGTGATCGACGACGAGGCGCCGATCCGGCGCTTTCTCGCGATCGTGCTCGGCGCCGGCGGCTTCGAGATGCTGGAAGCCGACCGCGGCCGCCTCGGCGTCGAGCGCACCGCGACGGCGGCGCCCGATGCCGTGCTGCTCGATCTCGGCCTGCCCGACATGGACGGCAAGGCGGTGATCCAGGCGATCCGCGAATGGTCGAGCGTGCCGATTCTCGTTCTGTCCGTGCGCGATGCCGAGACCGAGAAGATCGCGGCGCTGGATGCCGGCGCCGACGACTATGTCACCAAGCCGTTCTCCACGGGCGAATTGCTGGCGCGGCTTCGGGCGCTGCTGCGCAGCCGCGGCGAACGCAACGCCGAGCCGGCCGCCATCCGGATTGGCGGGCTCGAGATCGACCTGGCGAGCCGCACGGTGAGCGTCGACGGCCAGGCCGTGAAGCTGACACGCAAGGAATTCGACGTCGTCGCTCTGCTGGCGCGCAATGCCGGCAAGCTCGTCGGGCACCGCCAGCTCCTGACGACGATCTGGGGCCCGGCCCATGTCGCCGACACCCATTATCTGCGGATCGCGATCGGCCATGTCCGCGAAAAGATCGGCGACGACGCGGCCGATCCCCGCTTCATCCTGACCGAGCCCGGCGTCGGTTACCGCCTCGTCGATGCGCGCAACGCGGCACAAGCCTAGACGAGGCCGTGAGCCTCGGATGCGAGAGGCGGATCTTCGCTCTTCCTTGGTCCGGCATGACCAAGCCTGGTCCAGTGGTGGTAGGGCCAGGCATCATCGCCCAGCGAAGACAGGCGCGCGCTTGCCGAAGAAGGCGGCAGCGCCCTCGTGCAGGTCGTCGGAATCGAAAATGCGCTGCTGCGCGACATTGGCCTGCATCAGCCCGGCGTCGAGCGGCAGGTCGCCGGCGCGATCGACGAGGTCCTTCGCGAGGCGGTTCGAGATCGGGCCACGCTCGGCGATCTCGCCGGCAAGCCGCCGCGCGGCCTCCAGCGCCGAACCGTCGGAGGCAACCGCGTTGACGACGCCCCAGGCGAGGGCGGTCTCGCTGGAGATGGTGGCGCCGGTGAACAGCATCTGCTTGGCGCGGGCCGGGCCGACGAGCCGTGTCAGCCGGACCGCGCCGCTGCCGGCGAGCCCGCCGAGATGGCATTCCGGCAGACCGATGGCGACACCCGCCTTCAGGACCCGCAGATCGCAGCAGAGCGCCAGTTCGAGCCCGCCGCCCAGTGCCGGCCCATCGATGGCGGCGATGGTCGGCATCGGCAGCCGCGCGAGATTGCGAAGAACCATGTCCTCCACCAGGATCTTGCGCTCGCTGGCCTCGTGGCGGACCGAGGCGAACTCCTTGATGTCGCTGCCGGCGCAGAAGGCGCGGGACTCGCCGCCATGTAGGATCACGCAGCGCAGATCGTCGCGCCGCGCGAGGTCGGCGAGGATGCGGTTGAGCTGGCGTAGCAGCGAACCCGTGACGAGGTTGAGCGGCCCGTTCCACAGCGCGATCTCGGCGATGAAGGAGGTTTCGCTCAGCCTCGCGCTGCCCCCTGCCGCGCCGTCATTCGCCATGTCAGGCCGCGCTCTGCTGGGGCAGGGTGATCCCGTGCAGCACGCCCATGCGTTCGAATTGATGGTGGATGCGGTCGACATAGGCCGCAAAGGCCGCGGCGTCGCCGAGCACGATCGGCCGAGGCCGTGGCAGGTCGACTTCGATGTCGTCGATCACCTCGCCGGGGCTCGGGCTCATCACCAGAATGCGGTCGGAAAGACCCACCGCCTCCTCGACACTGTGGGTGATGAAGACCACCGTCGGGCGCCGGCGCAGCCATAGGCTTTCGAGATCGGTCCGGACCTGGAGGCGCGTCAGGGCGTCGAGCGCGCCGAAGGGTTCGTCCATCAGGATGACGGGCGGCTCATGGACGAGCGTCCGGATCAGCGAGACGCGCTGGCGCATGCCGCCCGAGAGCTGGTTCGGATATTTGTCCATCGCGTGCTCGAGCCGCAGCTGCGCGAACAGGTCCTTCGCCCGGCGCGCCAGCGTATCCCGGTCGAGCCCGCGGATATCCGCATGCAGCATGACGTTCTCGAACGCCGTGCGGAAATCGAGCAGCAGATGGTCCTGAAACGCGATGCCGACATCGGTGATCGGCTTGGTGACACTGCGCCCGTCGACGGTGATCTCGCCGGTCGAGCGCGAGAGCAGCCCGGCGATCATCAGCATCAGTGTGCTCTTGCCGCAGCCCGAAGCTCCGACGACCGAGATGAACTGGCCGGCGGGAATCGTCACGTCGATCGGCTTCAGTGCGCGGAAAGGCTTATCGCCGTCCGCGCCGAACACCTTCGAGACATTGCGGATGTGGATCGTCACACCCGACTTCTGGTCCGGCTCGGTCATGAGGCTGTCCGTTCATTGGCCGCGGGAGCGGCGGAGCTCGACGCCGCCACGGCCTCGAGCGGCACCTTGGAGACGAGCAGGGCCTTGCGGCCCTGCTGCACGACCGACCCGTCCTGCTTCACCACCTTGACCTCGAAAGTGGCGATCGCCTGGGTCGGCCGCGAGCGGCTGTCGCGCAGTTCGGCGAGCTCGTAGTCGACGAAGATCGTATCGCCGACGAAGACCGGCCCAACGAAGCGCCAGCCGTCGATGCCGAGGAAGGCGATCGCCATCTCGCGAAGCTCGCCGGTGCGCGCCCACATCAGGCCATGGGCATAGGCGAGTCCGAGCATGCCATGCGCGACCCTTCGACCGAACTGGCTGGCTTGGGCGTAGACGTCGCTGGTATGCAGCTCCGAAAAATCGCCCGTCAGCCCTGCGAAGCCGACCAGGTCGGCATCGGTGATCGTGCGGCCCGGGCTGCGAAAGCGCATCCCGACATGGAGGTCGTCATAGCGATAACCCAGTCTCGGTTTGTCCTGCATGGCGTCCGGCATCGTCCTGGTCGCGGGGAAGGCGGGAAACGCCTGCTCACTTGCAGGCGCGCATCTCGCTCTCGGCGGGCAGATACTCATTGGTGTAGTAGCTCTTCGGATCCTGGTTTTCCGGCAGCAACTTGACCTCAGAGAGCAGCGCCTGGGTGCGGGTCCAGTGCGCGTCCTCGGCCTTGCCGATGAACTTGGCGCCGCCGCTGCAGAACAGCGGGGTGATCGCGGCGAGCTCGGCCGTGGCGAGCTTGACGTTGACGTCCGGGAACAGCGTCTTGACGTGCTCGATCGCCTTCGCCGGGTTGTCGAGCGCAAACGACCAGCCCTTCAGGCTCGCGGCGATGAACTTCTTCAGCACCTCGGGATTCTGCTTGATGTAGTCGTTGGAGGCGAAGATCGAGGTCGCCACCGTCGGCACGCCGTGATCGGCGAAGGGGAAATTGGTCAGCTCGGCGCCCTGCATCTCGAGCTGGATCTGGTAGGCGTCGGTCGAGCCGAGGATGGCGTCGACCTGGCCCTGCAGGAGCGAGGGCACCATCGCGGCCACCGGCATGTTCATCAGGGTCATGTCCGATTCCTTCAGGCCGTTGGCCTTGAGGAGAAGCGGCAGCATCGGGCCCTGCGAGCCGCCGGCGGGCACGCCGATCTTCTTGCCCTTCAGATCCGCGACGGACTTGATGCCCGTCTTCTTGAGCGCGTTCACGGCATTGGGGTTCGACTGGTAGATCGTCGAGACGATCTTCATCGGTGCGCCCTTGGAGATCAGCTGGCTGACCGCCACCGCGTCGGCATAGGCGAGTTGCGAACGGCCGCTGGCGACGAGCTGCGCCGTGTTGCCCGACCCATTGCCCTGCACGATCGTCACATCGAGCCCGGCGGCCTTGTAGTAGCCCTCGCCGACGGCGGCGGCGAAGCCGGCATTCGGGCCACCCGCCGTCCAGTTCAGCTGGAAGGTGACAGGGGTCTGTGCCAGCGCGGCAGAAAGCCCGAGGCCGGCGGCAAAGGCGGTGGCCGCCAGCGAGCGATTGATCCAGTGCTTCATGTGAGCCCTCCCATTGTGTTGGTCTTGTCGTGGTTTTCGTCTCGGTGGGGCGGAAGCTGGCTCCTTCGGCCAGCGTTTCGCCGCCGCTCCGGCGTGCTCAGCGGCGGGTGCGACGCTGCCAGGGCGTCATCAGCCACTCGCTGAACTCGACCGCGTAGTTGATGACGATGCCGATGATGGTGAGCACGACGAGGACCGCGAAGGTCAGCTCGATGTCGAGCGTGCTGGTGCCGCGCAGCAGGACATAGCCGAGGCCCTGATTGGCGCCGACGAATTCGGCGACGATGGCGGCCGTCGCGGCAATGGTGGCCGAGGTCTTGATGCCGGAGAAGATGACCGGCAGCGCGGCGGGGAAGCGCAGATACCAGAAGGTCTGCCAGGTGCTCGCCCCCATCGACTGCGTCAGATAGAGCAGCCGCTGGTCGAGGATCTGGAAGCCGCTGATGCTCGCGAGAAGCAGCGGGAAGAACGTCATCAGCAGGGTCAGCAGGACCTTCGATTCCATCCCGAAACCGAGCCAGACCAGGAAGAGCGGCGCCACCGCGATCTTCGGCACGAGCTGCAGCAGCATGATCGGCGGATAGAGTGTCTGCTTGGCGATCGGCGAGAGCGCGATCAGCAGGCCGAGCGGGATGGCGAAGACGACCGTCAGGCCGAAACCGAGCACGATCTCGGTCAGCGTCACCTTGGCATTGAGCCAGAGCATGCCGGCATCGGTGACGACGCGCTGGAAGACCGCCCCTGGCGCCGGCAGCAGATAGGCCGGGATCTTGAAGAACTGAATCGAGAAGGACCACAGGCCGACGATGGCCACGAAGGTCAGCGGCGGAATCAGATTCCAGCCGATCGCGCGCAGCCGTCGCATCGTCGGCGAGCGGCGGCGCGGCGCGGCCTCAACCGCCGGCGCGCTGTCGAAATCGGACGCCGCCCGCGACGCCATCTGCGAAGCCATGTCCCGGCTCTCCTTCCCTGTGGTCCGGCACCTGCCCGCAGGCGGCGCTCTTGATGGGGCGCTGCGCTGCATTGGCAGGGCGCCGCCATGGTCGATGCGGAGAAGCTAGTCGACCCTGGCCGGCGTGACAAGCAAAATGTATCCGCTTACATTGTCGTGAATGGCCGGCGTCGGCAACGCGGCGACGAGGAGGCTGCAGATGAAGGATCCGCGTGTCCTGGTGGCCGGGGCGGGAGCGATGGGCTGCCTGTTCGGTGGCCTGCTGGCCGAGCGGGGCCTGCGCGTCACGCTCCTGATGCGCAGCGAGGAGCGTGCATCGGCGATCCGCGAGCGGGGCTTGCGCATCGTCGGGGAGGGGGGTGACCGCAGCGTTCCGATCCACGTCGCAACCACGCCGAGAAGCGTTGTCCCGGCCGATCTCGTGCTGGTCCAGTGCAAAGCGCATGCGACGCGCGAGGTGAGTCGAAGCGTGGCGCCGCTGATGGCGCCCGGCGCTGTTGCCGTGAGCGTCCAGAACGGTCTCGGCAATGAAGAGATTATGGTGGAAGCGATGGGGCCGGGTGCCGTCCTGGGCGGTCTGACCTCGCTCGGCGCAACGCTGGACGCTCCCGGTGTGGTCCGCAACTACGCCGCATTGCCGACATTGATCGGCGAAATGTCGGGCGGCCTCTCGCAGAGGGCCGAAGCGCTGGCCGCGCTGCTGACCGAGCACGGCCTCCCGACCGAGGCGAGCGCGTCCATTCTGACCGAGAAATGGCGGAAGCTGATGTTGAACGTCGCGATGTCCGCGACCAGTGGCCTGACCGGGCTGACCATCGGCGGCGTCGCGAGCCTGCCGCCGCTGGCCCTCATCGCGAGGCGGGCGATGGACGAGGCCGCCGCCGTAGCGCAGGCCTGGGGCATCGATCTGCCGCGAGAAACACGCTACCGCGTCTTCGACGGCATCGTCGGCAGCGGAGCAGCGCGCAACAAGACCAGCATGCGCCGCGACATCGAGGCGGGCCGGCCCAGCGAGGTCGAAGCGATCTATGGCAGCGTGATCGAACGCGGCCGCTCCAAGAGCGTACCGACGCCGACGCTCGAGGCCCTCGCGGCTCTGATGCTCGGGCTGGAAAGGGCGCGGGACGAGGCCTGAACCTCAGGCCGGTTCGGCCACGCCCGCGACGCGATGCACAGTCTCCGTCTGCCCCAGCCGACGACGCGGCTGGCGAGCCTGCGAGCCGAGTGCCGCGATGTCGCGCTTGAGGCCCATCGGCTCAGCCGCGAAGAGGCGCGCATCCATCGTCCTGAGATCGGCCGCGATGGCGGGGCGGAAATCCATATGGGCGACGATGTCGCGCTCGATGTCGATGCCGGGCGCGACCTCGCACAGTTCGAGCCCGCTGGCGCCGACGCGGAAGACCGCGCGCTCGGTGACGAAGACCGCCTCGCGGCCCTGCTCGCGGGCGAAGCGGCCATTGTAGCAGATCTGCTCGACGGCACGGACGAACTTGCGGCTGCGGCCTTCCTGCAGGATGCGCAACTGCCCGTCCGTTGTGGCGATCTGCAGCCCGCCGGCGGTGAAGGTGCCGCTGAACACGACCTTGCGGGCGTTCTGGCTGATGTTCACGAAGCCGCCGATGCCGACGATGGTGTCGCCGAAGCGGCTGACATTGACATGGCCCTCGCCATCGACCTCGGCAAAGGAGAGGAAAGCGATGTCGAGCCCGCCGCCATCGTAGAAATCGAACTGGTAGGGCTGGTCGACGACGGCGTCGTAGTTCTGGGCGGCGCCGGAATCCGGACCCGTCAGCGGCGCGCCGCCGACGAAGCCCTGCTCGTTGGTCAGAACGATCTCGTCGAGGAAGCCTTCCTCCGCCGCGACCGCCGACACGCCGGTCGAGATGCCGGCGCCGAGATTGCAGATCGCACCGGGGCGGATCTCCATGGCCGCGCGACGCGCGACGATCTTGCGCTCGGTGAAGGGCAGGCGGCGCATGCCCTCCAACGGAATCCGCATCTCGCCGGAATAGCTGGGATTATAGTCGCTCCAGTACGTCTGGCGCTGGTTCTCGTCGACGACGATATGGTCAACAAGGATGCCGGGGATCTTCACCGCGCGCTGCGGCAGCGTCCCGCGCCGCGCCAGCCGCTTGACCTGCACGACGACGACCGCGCCGAGCCGCCGGCCCGCTTGGGCGGAGGACAGCATCTCGCCCGGCACCGCCTCCTGCTCCATGGTGACGTTGCCGTCCTCGTCGGCGGTGGTCCCGCGCAACAGCACGACATCGAGCGGAAACGGCTTGAAGCGCAGCCATTCCTCGCCGCCGATCTCGAGCAGTTCGACGAGGTCTTCGCGCGCCGAAGCGCTCTGCCGCGCGCCGCGCTGGCGCGGATCCACGAAGGTGTGCAGCCCGGTCTTGGTGATGACGCCGGGGCGGCCGGCGGCGATCTCGCGGGTCATCTGCGCGATCACGCCCTGCGGCAGGGTGTAGGATTCGATCAGATCCTTCTGCGCCAGCTCGATCAGCGGCGGGGAATCGACCAGCGCGCCGGTGATGCTGCGCCTGAGCATGCCGGGGTGGCGGAAGCGCGCCGCGCCCTTCAGCTTGCGGTCGCCAATGCCCACCGCGTGGATCAGGCAGAGGTCGCGCGGTGCGCCGGTCTCGAGAAAGCGGGCTTCGATCGCTTCCAGCACGGCCTCCGGCACGCAATGCCCGCCGCCCGAGCCGCTGACCAAAATGCTGTCGCCGGGCTGGATGAGCGAGGCTGCCTCGCTCGCGCTGATCACCTTCATCGGTCGCTTCCTCGCTGCGTCCGGCATCGGAGCGATTGACTTTCGCAGCCGGTTTTGTAACCGCTTGCATAGAATTGGGAGTCGACCAGTGTCAAGTCCGAGACGCCTTGCCCCGGCCATGAGATGCCATTCCGGTCGGACCGCGAGACCGGCGCCGTGAAACGCGTCGCGATCGTCACCGGGGCAGGGCGCGGCATTGGCGCGGCCATCGCGGAAGCGCTCGCTGCTGCCGGTTTCGTCGTGGCGCGGGTCAGCCGGGAGCCTGTCTCCGAGGCATGGCATGGTCCGTCCGATGCGGGCGCCTATTATAGCTGCGACGTCGCCGATCTCACTGGCCATGACGCGCTGATCGAGCGGATTGCCGTCGATCTCGGCGAGCCGGAGTGCCTCGTGAACAATGCCGGCATCACCTCGCGCCAGCGCGGCGACCTGCTCGATCTCTCGCCGGAGAGCTTCGACGACACGCTTTCGGTCAATCTCCGCGCCGGCTTCTTCCTGACGCAGGCCTTCGCGCGCCGGCGCCTGGCGAAGCTACCGGGCCAGCCGGGCTCGATCGTCTTCATCGGCTCGGCCAATGCCGAGATCATCGGCGAGAACCGCGCCGATTACTGCATCAGCAAGGCCGGCGTCGGCATGATGGCGAAGCTGTTCGCGGCGCGCCTGGCCGCCGACGGCATCGCCGTCTTCGAGGTCCGCCCGGGCGTGATCCGCACCGCTATGACCGCGCCGGTGACGGAAAAATACGACGCGCTGCTCGCGGCTGGCGGCATTCCGATGCAGCGCTGGGGCGAGCCCTCCGATGTCGGGCGCACCGTCGCTGCCCTCGTCACGGGGGCGATCCCCTATGCGACGGGCATCCATATCGACGTCGGCGGCGGGCTGCAGTTGCACAGGGTCTGAGGAGAAAACGACGTGGCATTGGCGGGCAAGGGCGTGCTGGCGATCTGGAACGGCATCGCCGCGGAGGCGGAGGCCGATTTCGTCGCCTGGCATATCGGCGAGCACATCCCCGAGCGCGTCGCCGTGCCGGGCTTCCTGCGCGGCCGCCGCTATGTGGCGGAGCGGGGCGCGCCAAAATACTTCAACTTCTACGAGACGGAGACGCCCGAGGTGCTGGTCTCGCCTGACTATCTGGCTCGGCTGAACGCGCCGTCGCCCTGGACGCAGCGTGTCGTCCGGCATTTCCGCGAGACGTCGCGGACGATCTGCCACGTCGCGCAGAGCCGCGGACTCGGCGACGGAGCCTCCGTCGCGACATTGCGGCTGGCGGCGAGCGGCGAGCGGGCTGCATTTCTCGCGCGTCTCGGCACGATGATGGACGAACTTCAGGCGGCGCCCTCGATCGTGGCCGTGCATCTGCTCGAAGGGCAGGGCGGTGGCGGCGGCGCGACGGCCGAAAAGGCCCTGCGCGGCGAGCCCGACCAGACGGCGGACTGGATTCTGCTGATCGAGGCCGTCGAGGCCGCACCGCTCGAGGCGGCGCTTGCCGAACATGCGTCCGCGCAGGCGCTGTCATCCGTGGCGTCCGGCTACGATCCGGCGCGCGATTATGGCATCTATCGCCTGCAATACGGGCTGGCGAAACCGCAACTCGCGTGAGGTCCTGCCGGCCGGAGCGGGAGAGATGAACGCATGGCGCGGGTGAAGACGGTCGACAGGGGCACGGTCATCGCGCCGTCCGAGGGGCGCGGCGACGTGCGGCGCAGCGTGGGTCTGCGCGAGGTGGCGCAGGCGGCGGGCGTCTCGACGGCGACCGTCTCGCGCGCCATCAACAATCCGGACGTCGTCTCGGCCGATCTGCGCGAGCGTATCGCGGTTGCGGTCGAACAACTGGGCTGGGTGCCGGACGGGGCGGCCCGCGCCCTGAGCACCCGCCGCTCCCAGACCATCGGCGCGGTCTTTCCGGCGCTGTCGATCGGCGATTTCGCCCATGCGACGCAGGCGATCCAGTCGGAGCTGTCTCAAGCCGGCTATACGCTGCTGCTCGCCTGCTCGGAATATGATCCCGATCTGGAATTGCGCCAGGTCCGCAAATTCGTCGAGCGCGGCGTCGACGGGCTGATCCTGGTCGGCCAGGCACACCATCCGGAGTTGGTGCCGCTGCTGCGGCGGCGCGACATGCCCTTCGTCAACACCTTCGTCTATGACTCGCAGACCCACGGCACCTGCGTCGGCCCCGACAACCGCAAGGCGCTGATGATGATGACCGACCATCTGGCCGATCTCGGCCATGTCCGCTTCGGCGTCATCGCGCAGTCCACCCGCAACAACGATCGCGCCAGCGCCCGCCTCGACGGCGTGCGGGATGCCCTCGCCAGCCGCGGCCTCGCCGTCCGGCCGCAGCATTTCGCCATGGGCGAATGGTCGATCGCGGATGGCCGGCGCCTGCTGCGCAGCCTCTGGCAGACGGACCCGAAGCCGACCGCGATCATCTGCGGCAACGCCCATCTCGCCGTCGGCGCGGTGCTGGAGGCGCTGGCCATGGGGCTTCGCCTCCCGGCCGATCTCTCGATCGTCGGCTATGACGACATCGAGATCATGAGCCATCTCCCGGTGCCGGTCACCACCGTGCGCGTGCCGGGCGCCGAGATCGGCCGCATCGCCGCCCAGGTCCTGACTGCGAGGCTGGAGGGGCGCGACTGCGCGGTCTCGTTCGAGGCGGAGGCTGAGCTGGTGATCCGGGCCTCCTCCGGCCCGCCGCCTCTCGACTGAATGCCCGCTCCTCATCTGCAAGAAGGTTGCCCGATGCCCGCAGACGCTCTGCCCCCCGCGATCAGCGGCAAGACCCGGCTCCTCGGCTTTCTCGGTGATCCCGTCATCCACGCCCGCTCGCCGCAGAACTTCAATCCACGCCTCGCGGCGTCCGGTCACGATGCGGCGCTCGTCCCGCTCCATGTTCCATCCGACCGCTTCGAGGCCGCGATCCCCGGCCTGCTGGCGCTCGCCAATCTCGACGGTCTCGTCGTCACCATGCCTTACAAGGAGCGGCTGATCCCCTGGCTGGACAGCATCAGCGAGCGGGCGCGTGACGTCGGCGCCGTCAACGCGGCCCGGCGTCTGCCGGACGGCCGCTGGATCGGCGACATCTTCGACGGCGTCGGCCTCGTGGGCGCTGCCGCCGGCATCGGTTTCGTCCCGCAGGGCAAGAGCGTCGGCCTGATCGGCGCGGGAGGAGCGGGCGCGGCGATCGCTTTCGCCCTCGTCGAAGCCGGCATCGCCTCGCTCTCGGTCGTCGACCGGGATGAGGCCCGGGCTGTCGCGCTCTGCGGCCGCATCGCCGCCAAGGGCGGCATCATGCCTGAAGCCGGCTCGCTGTCCCTCCGCGGTCTCGATCTGCTGGTCCACGCGACACCTGTCGGCATGGCCGAGAGCGACGGAACCGCCATCGACATCGCCGACCTCGAGTCCGGGACCGTGGTGATCGACATCGTCACGAAGCCGACCACACCGCTTCTGCTTGCCGCCGCACGCCGCGGCTGCCGGACGGCCGGCGGCGGCGCCATGGTGCAGGCCCAAACGGCGGCCATCGCGGCCTTCCTGGGCTATCCGCTGCGGTGACCGGACCCGACGGCGGCCGCCGCGCGAGACCGTTGGCGAACGTCCCGGGGGCGGCTCAGGTCGGGTCTCGCCGCGCTTCCGGCGGCGTCCCGTACCGCGGGGATCGGCTTTGGAGCCTGAGGCAGGCGTCGGACGGCCAGTGAGACCTTGCCGGGTCCCATAGCGAAAGCGTTTGTCCAGTGCCTCCTGCTGCGAGTGGTCGTGCCAAATCCCGCCCGCGCTTCCACGCGGACGTCACAAACGAGGGGCAGCGGAGCGCCGCGAGGCGCGTTGGGTAGCAAGCCGCATCCATTGAGCCAGGATGCGGCGCGGGCAGATTGAGCCACTGCCCGCACGCCCCCCGGCGCTCCGCCTGTCGGCGATTTTGGGCTCCGGGCCGCGCTTATCGGGTCGACGGCCAGCCTCCGCCGCGAGCCCTTTCGACGCCAGTTTCCCTCATCGGGTTGTCGCGTCTAGTCGGGCATGGGACGAAGGCATGATGCCCAAGACCGTTCCAGCGAGCTCCTCGCACAGGGATGGTCGTGTCCCATAGCGTGGTGTAGCTGACGGTGGTCACCGGCGATTGCCGGTTAGGTTTGGGTTGTGAACGCCAACCCTGAACCGAGAGATCCCCGA
>NZ_JBHSLU010000079.1:0-19187 GCF_042655245.1 Allobosea massiliensis
CGGGGATCTCTCGGTTCAGGGTTGGCGTTCACAACCCAAACCTAACCGGCAATCGCCGGTGACCACCGTCAGCTACACCACGCTATGGGACACGACCCGATCGAGCCGTTTCGACTAGCTCACGGGTATGCTCTGCTGGAATGCAAGGGTTGCTTCCTCGCGTTCATGTGCCGCTGCCTCTTGCCTACAAGCGTCTGCACCACGAGTTCAGCGCTATGTCTGATGCGCTTTCTGCTCCGGCTGCCGAGCCGACCCGACGCGACTTCCTCTTTATTGCAACCGGCGCTGCTGCGGCCGTCGGTGCGGGCGCGGCGGCCTGGCCCTTCATCGCGTCGCTTGCGCCTGACGCGGAAACCGTCGCCTCCGGTGCGCCCGTCGAACTCGACCTCGCGCCGATCGCGGTGGGCCAGATCGTCAAGGTCTTCTGGCGCGGCAAACTGATCTTCGTCCGTCATCGGACCGAGAAGGAAATCGCCGAAGCGCGCGCGGCGCCGCTCGAGGCCTTGATCGACCCGCAGCCGGATCAGGCGCGCGTCAAGGAAGGCCATGACCAGTGGCTCGTCGTCTACGGCAACTGCACGCATCTGGGCTGCGTGCCGCTCGGCCACCAAGGCCAGTACGAGGGCTGGTTCTGTCCCTGCCACGGTTCGCTGTTCGACACCTCGGGCCGCGTGCGCCGCGGGCCAGCGCCGATAAATCTGCCGATCCCGCCCTACACTTTCGTCTCCGACACGAAGATCCGGATCGGCGAGGCCGCATGAAGTGTCACGCGGCGGGGCTGGTTGTGCCCCGATCTGATCCAGATCAAGGGAGCCGCGCGCCGACGCGGTAACGTCGTTGCTGAGAGGCGGCCCGACGGCTGCTGTAAGACCAGCGGCGCCAGCCCGTCCATAAGAGCATCGGCGATGAACGACGACGGCAAAGACGAGAAGAGGTCGGACAATCCGGCGGGTGAGGCGGCTCAGGCCGCCAACGCGGCGGTGCGCCGGGTTCTGGTTGAAAGCTATCGCGACCTCCTCGGCTTCCTGCAGCGGCGCTTAGGCGGCGAGAGCGAGGCGGAGGAGGTCCTTCAGGCTTTCATGGTGCGCGCCATCGAGCGCGCCGGGGACCTGCGCGACGTGCGCTCGGTGCGCGGCTGGCTCAGCCGACTCCTTGCCACCGCCATCGTCGACCATCAGCGCCGGGCGATCACGAGGCGGCGGCGGGAAGTGACGATGCCGACGGACGAGATGGATGTCTTCGCGGTCGAGCCGGATGCGGAGATCGACAAGGCGGTGTGCGACTGCCTCTACAAGCTTCTTCCGACCCTCAAGCCCGAGCACGCCGAGGTGATCTGGCGCATCGACCTGCTCGGCGAGCCCCGCGACCGGGTTGCGGTCAGCCTCGGGACGAGCGTCAACAGCATCACGGTGCGGCTGCACCGGGGGCGCCAGGCCCTCAAGAAGCGCCTCGAGGAAATGTGCGTCGTCTGCGTGGAGCAGGGCTTCCTCAACTGCGGCTGCGACGAGGTGCCGGCACCGTCCGGCGCACACCAGCAAGGCGCCGCCGCGCCAGGGAGCAAGGAGGTTCCATGACCCAATCCCATGAACACTCGGTCAAGCCGAACGCATCGGCTCGCGTGGTGAAGCTCGCGTTGATCGGCTTTCTCCTGATCGGGGCGTTCTATCTCCTGACCGAGCACCAGGCTCACCTGTTCGGGGTTCTGCCCTGGCTCCTGCTCCTGGCCTGCCCGCTCCTCCATCTCTTCATGCACGGCGGGCACGGGCACGGCCGAGATGAGGGATCCGCGGGCGACGGCCCGCCGTCTGGCCACCGCCCCTAGAGCGACAAGCGAGCCCCATGACCCACGATCTTTCCTCCTACGGACTCTGGAGCCTCGTGCTCCTCAATTCGGCGGTCTTCATCCTGTTCGCCTTCAGCTTCTTCAAGCCCCGGACGACTCGAGACTGGCGTTCATTTGGCGCGTTCAGCGCCTTCCTGGTGGCGTTATTCACCGAGATGTACGGCTTCCCGCTCACCATCTACCTGCTCTCGGGCTGGCTTCAGAGCCGCTTTCCGGAGGTGGATTGGTTCTCGCATGACGCCGGCCATCTCCTGGAAATGCTGTTCGGGTGGAAGGCCAACCCGCATTTCGGGCCGTTCCACATCCTGAGCTTCGCCTTCATCGGGGGCGGCTTTGTCCTGATCGCAAATGCCTGGCGCGTCCTGCACACCGCGCAGCGTGCCGGCATGCTCGCGACGAGCGGCCCATACGCCTCTATTCGCCACCCGCAGTATGTCGGCTTCGTGTTCGTGCTGTTCGGCTTCCTCCTGCAATGGCCGACGCTGCTGACGCTCCTGATGTTCCCCGTCCTGGTCGTCATGTACGTCCGGCTCGCGAGGGCGGAAGAGCGGGACGCTCTCAACGAGTTCGGCGATGCCTACCGCCGTTACATGACCCAGGTGCCAGCCTTCGTGCCACGGTTCGAGAGCCTCTGGCGTAGTGCGCGGGCGGACCGCAGCTCCAAACCCGGAGCTGAACGTCTGTAAGGCTCAAGGACGGAGGACGACGGCTGGGTAGCAGTGAGACAAGCAGGCGCTCCACAGCCGTTGCAGTCCTCGGCATCTCTTAACGACACACGGATCCACGATGGAAGCGCTCTCCCTAGCAACAGTCAAACGTCAATCGGAACATGCGGCGGCTCGTCCATCGCAACCATTGACGCTGCGCCCGAAACCCGCAGCCGCCTCCCAGCATAACGTTGCACCAGCTTCCAAGACCTCCGCCCCTCTGGAAGGGCTAGAGAACCTGCTCGCCTACCAACGCGACGTGTGGGAACGAGCAATCCTGTTCTGGGATGCGCTTCGTGAGCGCGCCGACAACATGCTTGAGCATGAGCGGCTCGGATTGCCGCCCCTCCTGGATTTCCGGTCCGAGACGATCCTAGACGCGCGCACGTTCGAGCGTCCGGCCAACTACGCGCTGCTGCGCATTGTCGAGGCGGAATCGGCCGATGCCGAGCACTGCATCGAGGAGGGCAAGCCGCCGGTCGTCATCATCGATCCGCGTGCCGGCCACGGACCCGGCATCGGCGGCTTCAAGCGTGAGTCCGAGGTCGGGATGGCGCTCAAGGAGGGTCATCCGGTCTACTTCGTGGTGTTCTTCCCGGAGCCCTGCCGCGGGCAGACGCTGGCCGACGTGTTGCACGCGCTGCGCCGGTTCCTCGAGGCGGTCGCCGCCCGCCATCCCGGCACTCCGCCCGTCCTCTACGGCAATTGCCAGGCTGGCTGGGCGGTCACGCTGCTGTCCGCCGACTGCCATGGCCTCGTCGGTCCTACCGTGCTCAACGGCTCGCCGCTCTCGTACTGGGCCGGCGAAGCGGGCGTGAACCCGATGCGGCTCTCCGCGGGCTTCCTGGGCGGAGCCTGGCTCGCCCACCTGATCTCGGATCTCGGTGACGGCCGCTTCGACGGGGCCTGGCTTGTGCAGAACTTCGAGAGCCTGAAGCCGGAGGCGATCTGGGAGAAATACGCAAACCTGTTCACCCGGATCGACAGCGAGCGCGACCGCTTCCTGTCCTTCGAGCGCTGGTGGAACGGGTTCTACTTCCTGAGCCGCCACGAGATCCTCGCCATCGTCGAGAACCTGTTCATCGGCAATCAGCTCGAGCAGGGCCTCTTCCGGATCTGTGAGGGCTGCACCGCCGATCTGCGCCGCATCCGCAATCCGCTCGTGATCTTCGCCTCCTACGGCGACAACATCACGCCGCCCCACCAGGCGCTTGGCTGGATCCCCGCGGTCTACCGGGACACCGCTGACCTGAAAGCGGCCGGACAGCGCATCGTCTATCTCACGAATCCTCACGTCGGCCATCTCGGGATCTTCGTCTCCGCAGGGGTCGCCCGCTTCGAGCACCGCGCCATCCTGGAGAGCCTCGGCGAGCTCGAGGCGCTCGAGCCGGGGCTCTACGAAATGAGGATCGACAACCCGACAGGCGATCCACGCTGCCACAAGCCCCACTATTCGGTGAGCTTCGAGCCGCGCCAAGTCGAGGATCTCCGCTTCGAATACCCGCGAGCCGCGTTCGAGCAGGTGAGGGCGGTCTCGGAGACCACGGAAGCATTCTATCGCACCATCGTCAGCCCGTGGATGCAGGCGCTGGCCAATCCCTGGACGGCGACGGCGGCGAAATGGCTGCATCCGATGCGCACGAGCCGGTATCTGCTCTCAGGATCGTTCAGCCCGTGGATGCACGGCATTGCGGCTGCGGCGGACGCCGTGCGCAGGAGCCGGCACCCCTTACCCGACGACAATCCGGCTCTCATCGAGGAACGCGCGTTGATCGCCCGTACGACCGGGGTGCTGGAGGACGCCCGCAAGCGCCGCGATGCGGCCCAGGAGGGGCTATTCGGGCGCCTTTATGGCGCGGAACCTTGAGCAATGGGCGTTGCCGCCGGAGACGCGATCCTCGTGGTCAACAGCGGGTCGTCGAGCGTCAAGTTCGCCCTGTTCGGCACGGCAGACCACCTGCCCCGTTTGGGGTCGGGGGTTGCCGAACGGATCGGATCGCCGCAGGCCCGGCTGACGGTGCGCGGAAACGGGTCGGCGCTCGCGGAAGATGCCGCGCTCCCGGATCACGAGGCGGCGCTCGAGCTGATCCTGGCGCAAGCCGAGGATCGCCTGAGCGGCGAGGGCGCACGCCTGCGAGCCGTCGGCCACCGCGTCGTGCACGGCGGGCCCGACTGCGATTGTCCGCTGCCCGTCGACGCGGTGCTCGAGGAACGCCTCGCCCGCCTTGTGCCGCTTGCGCCTCTTCATCTCCCGCACAACCTCGCCGGCATCGCCGCCGTGCGCGCGAGGCGTCCTGAGCTCCTCCAGGTCGCCTGCTTCGACACCGCCTTCCATCACAGCCTGCCGCGGACCGCCAGGCTCACCGGCTTGCCGCGCGAGTTCTACGACCGGGGCATCCGCCGCTACGGCTTCCACGGGCTCTCTTACGAGTACGTCGTCCAGGCGCTCGGGTCGTTCGGCGAACAGGCACCGCGGGAGCGCACCATCATCGCCCACCTCGGCAACGGCGCCTCGATGTGCGCGATCCGCGACGGGCGGAGCGTCGAGACGACGATGGGCTTCGGCACGCTCGCGGGACTCCTCATGGGCACCCGATGCGGCGATCTCGATCCGGGGATCGTGCTCTATCTCATGCAGCACGAGGGCATGGAGGCCGCCGAAATCGAGGAGCTGCTCTACGAACGCTCCGGCCTCCTCGGCGTCTCGGGCGGCCTCAGCCGCGACATGCGCGAGCTCGTCGGGTCTCAGAGGTCCGAGGCGCAGGCGGCGGTCGAGCTCTTCTGCTACCGGGCGCGACTGCATGTGGGATCCCTGACCGCGGCCCTAGGCGGCCTCGACCGGCTGGTGTTCACCGGCGGCATCGGCGCCAACGCACCCGAGATCCGCGCCCGGATCTGCAACGGCCTGGAATACTTGGGCGTGGTGCTCGATGGCGAGCGCAACCGGTCCGGCGCGCCGACAGTCTCCCAAGATGGCGCCGCCGTACCGGTCCATGCCTTTCCGACCGACGAGGAGGTGGTGATCGCGCGCCACACGGTCCACGTCGCAGATCGCCACTGCGCCCTGCAAACGGTCGAGCAATGACAGCGACCCGCCCTTTCCAGGAGATCATCGAGCGCGCGCAAGGACTGCCACCGATCAGGTTGGCGGTGGTGAACGCGGCACAGCGAGTCGTGCTCGAGACGCTGCGCGAGGCAACCGCACTCGGTCTGGTCGCCCCCCACCTGATCGGCGAGCGACGAGCCATTTCGGACGTGGCCGCGAAGACCGGGTGGCCAATAGACTCCGTTTCGATAACAGAGGCCGGCGACGAGGCGACCGCGGCGGCCCTCGGTGTGACGCTCGTGCGGGAGGGTCGGGCCGGCGCCCTCATGAAGGGGCTCGTGCACACCGATGCTCTGATGCACGCCGTGCTCGACGCTCATCGCGGCCTGCGCGTCCCGGGCCGGCGTGTCAGCCACGCCTTCGTATGTCACGTGCCCTCCTATCCCAAGCTTCTCATCGTCACGGATGCTGCAATCAATATCGCGCCGGATCTCAGCGCCAAGGCTCAGATCCTGCAGAATGCGGTCGAATTGGCGCGGATGGTCGGGGTCGCCGCGCCCAAGGTGGCGGTGCTCTCGGCTGTCGAGACCGTCAATCCGGCGATCGCCTCGACGCTGGACGCCGCGGCACTCACCCTCATGGCAAGGCGAGGACAGATCGCGGCCGGCGCATCGGTCGATGGTCCGCTTGCCTTTGACAATGCGGTCTCGCGCACGGCAGCCGGCGAGAAAAGCATCGTCTCGGCCGTGGCGGGAGATGCCGACATCCTGCTCGTTCCCGACCTCGTCTCCGGAAACATGCTTGCCAAGAGCCTGGAATACCTGGCGGGCGCCGTCGCGGCCGGAGTGGTGCTGGGCCTTTCCGCGCCTGTCGTGCTGACCTCCCGCGCGGATCCGGCTGCGGCGCGGCTGGCCGCCCTGGCCTTGGCCGTCCTGCAGCACGCAGACGGTGAAGCAATCGGGGAGAGGACCTCGGACGAGGAGCCCACCGTTCACTGCCTCCCGCAGCGGGAGTCGGCCTGCTGCCCGCTGTCGCGCCAAGTTCCAGAGCTTCCACCCCCCATCCAGGCCGTAGAGCGCGCGCCTCATTGACCCAGGCGAATGACGAGGACAGCTGAATGCTTGAACGCCACGAACATGAGCATCACCACCCCGCGGGAACGGGGCGGATCGAGACCGAATTCCACCGACACGGGAACCCACCTGACCTCGCCGCAGTCACGAAGCACGGCCGAGCCGAGCCGAGCCATGCCGGTCATGGAGGGCACGATCACGGTGCCATGATCGCCGACTTCCGCCGGCGCTTCTGGGTGTCGCTCGCGCTGACGGTGCCGATCGTCGCGCTCTCGCCGATGATCCAGCACTGGCTGGGGCTTCGTGAAGCGCTCGCCTTTCCTCGCTCGGACTATCTCCTGTTCGCGTTGTCGTCGGTCGTGTTCTTCTATGGCGGCTGGCCGTTCCTGAGCGGGCTTGTGGCCGAGCTGCGGGACCGCCGGCCCGGCATGATGACCCTGATCTCGCTCGCGATCTCGGTCGCCTACGTCTACTCGAGCGCGGTCACCTTCGGGCTCGCCGGCGAGATGTTCTTCTGGGAGCTGGCGACGCTGATCGACGTCATGCTCCTCGGCCATTGGATCGAGATGCGCTCGGTGCTGGGCGCGTCCGGCGCTCTCGAGGCGCTCGTGCGCCTGCTGCCGGCGACGGCGCACCGCCTGAAGCCGGACGGCGGCACCGAAGAGGTTCCGATCAGCGCCCTTACGGCGGGCGACAAGGTGCTCGTGAAGCCGGGCGAGAAGGTGCCGATCGACGGTGTGATCCTGAGCGGCCACTCGAGCTTCAACGAGTCGATGCTGACGGGTGAGTCGCGCCCGGTCGAGAAGGGGGAGGGCCAGGAGGCGGTCGGCGGGGCCATCAACGGCGCGGGCGCGGTGACTCTCGAAGTCCGCAAGACCGGCGATCAGACCTACCTCGCTCAAGTGATCGAGATGGTTCGCGAGGCGCAGGCCACGCGCTCGCGCACGCAGGATCTCGCCAACCGCGCCGCCTCGTGGCTGACCTGGATCGCGATCGGCGTCGGCTTTAGCACACTCGCGATCTGGCTCCTGATCGGCGGCTCGTTCGCCTTCGCGCTCGAACGTATGGTCACCGTGATGGTGATTGCCTGTCCGCACGCCCTGGGGCTGGCGGTACCGCTTGTGGTCGCGGTCAGCACCAAGCTCACGGCCCAGAACGGCCTTTTGATCCGCGACCGCGCCGCATTTGAGCGCGCACGCGACCTCAACGCGGTGATCTTCGACAAGACGGGCACGCTCACGGAGGGCCGCTTCGGGGTCTCCGATGTGGTCGGGCGTGGGGGCGTAAAGGAAGCGGAGGTGCTCGCCTGGGCGGCTGCCCTGGAGACCCAGTCCCAGCACCCGATTGCGCAGGGCATCGTGCGCGCCGCTGCCGAGCGCGGCATCGCGCCAAAGCGCGTCGACCGGTTCCAGAGCCTGACCGGGCGCGGCGCCGAGGCGGTGGTCGAAGGCCGCGACGTGAAGGTGGTCAGCCCAGGGTATCTGCGCGAGCAGGGACTGGATCCGGACGGGGACGGCATCCGGCGGCTCGCCGAGCAGGGCAAGACCGTCGTGCACGTCCTGCTCGACGATAAGCCCATCGGCGCCATTGCGCTGGCCGACGTGATCCGGCCGGAATCGTATGAAGCCGTCCGGCGCCTCAAGGCGATGGGCATCCGGTCGATGATGCTGACGGGGGACGCCAAGGCGGTGGCCCGCACCGTCGCCGGCGAACTCGGCCTCGACGACTACTTCGCCGAAGTGCTGCCGGACCAGAAGGCGGCGAAGATCCGCGAGGTTAAGGCCCGCGGCCTCAGCGTCGCGATGATCGGCGACGGCGTGAACGACGCGCCGGCCCTTGTGGAGTCCGATCTCGGCATCGCCATCGGCGCAGGGACGGACGTGGCGATCGAGGCCGCGGATGTCGTGCTGGTGCGCAGCAACCCCCTGGACGTGTTCGCCATCCTGGCACTGTCGCGCGCCACCTACAACAAGATGGTTCAGAACCTGCTTTGGGCGACGGGCTACAACGCGTTCGCCATCCCGCTCGCGGCAGGCGCCGCCTACAACTGGGGCATCCTCCTCTCGCCTGCGCTCGGCGCCGCCTTCATGTCGCTCAGCACGGTGATCGTTGCGGTCAATGCCCAGCTTCTCGAACGGGCACGCTCCTTGGTCGCGCGTCCACAACAGCGCCCCATCCAGCAGAATTCCGGGGCCGAACGCGCTGCGACCTGAAACACAACGCAATGCATGGGTCCGACCCTGTCATGACGGTGGGGCAGGAGGCTTGGTGATATCCGGCGTCTGCGCATGAGTTCGGCGTTGCCTGCTCCCGGCTCCCGAACGGCCTCTCCGGTCTCGGAGCGTCCCTGGCATGCGTTGCGCGGCGAAGAAGTTCTCGCGCGCGCCGAGAGCCGCCGCAGCGGCCTCTCCGGCGACGAGGTCCGGGTCCGCCAGGCGCGGTTTGGTCTCAACACCCTCCCGAGCCGGAAGGTGTCGAGCTGGGCGGCGCTCTTTGCGCGCCAATTCGTCAACCCCTTGATCGCCCTGCTGCTCGCAGCCACCGCCGTCTCCGCCGTTCTCGGCGAGACGCTCGATGCGATCTTCATTCTGGCCGTCATTTTCATCAACGCAGCGCTCGGAGCCATCCAGGAGGGCAAGGCCGAGCGCGGCGCCGCGGCTCTGGACCGACTGGTACGCCAGGACGCCGTGGCGTGGCGAAACGGGGAACGGCGGCGGGTCGATGCGACAGACCTTGTCCCGGGGGACATCGTCGAGCTCGAGTCCGGCGTGCTAGTTCCGGCCGATCTGCGGTTGCTGGAGACAAGCGGGATATCGGCCGACGAATCCCTGCTGACCGGCGAGTCCCTGGCGGTCGAAAAGAATGGCGCGACGATCCTCGCCGAAGGCGCCTCGCTCGGCGATCGGGTGAATCTGGCGCACGCCGGCAGCATGATTCTGCGCGGTCGCGGCTTTGGCGTCGTGGTCGCCACGGGTCGGGAGACAGAGATCGGCCGGATCGCGGCGAGCCTCACTGATATCGAAAGTGCTCCGCCGCTCGTGCTTCGCCTGCGGCGCTTCTCGGCCACAGCGGGCATCGTGGTCGTGACCGCGGTTCTGGTCTTTGCCGCCGTGCAACTCTGGCTCGGCGCTCCCCTGGCGGAAATCTTCTTCGTCTCGGTGGCGCTGGCCGTGTCGGCCATCCCCGAAGGACTGCCCATCGCCATCACCGTCGCTCTCGCCGTCGCGGTCCGCCGAATGGCTCGACGCAACGTCATTGTCCGAGCTCTGCCAGCCGTCGAGGGACTTGGGGCCCGCAGCCTCATCGCGAGCGACAAGACCGGCACGCTGACGCTCAATCGACTCACGATCGCGACGGTCTGGTTGCCCGGGCAGGGTCGCGTGGACCTCACGACGACCGCAGCGGTCCGGGGCGACGATCTCACGCCTGAGGCCCTCGGTGAGCTCGCGACGGTCGGCGCCCTGTGCAACGAGGCAAGTCTGGGGGAAGGCGAGGCGGCGGTGGGCGATACCGTGGATCTGGCCTTCCTGGCCTTCGCCGAGACGCTCGGGCGTCGTCGCGAGGAGCTCGTCAGGTCCGAGCCCGTCGCAAGCGCGATCGCCTATGAGCCGGAAAACCGCTTCGGCGCGACCTTTACCTATCGAGGCGATCGCATCCGGATCAGCGTCAAAGGTGCGCTGGAGACGGTGTTGGCCATGTGCGAGGGCGGAGCAGCCCCGGCGCAAGACGCGGCCGAGCAGTTGGCCGGGGAAGGGCACAGGGTCCTGGCTGTGGCGGAGGGTTGGGCGGGGACCGGCGCGGCGCTCGACCGGTCTGCGCTTCGGGGGCTGACCCTGATCGGGCTGGTCGGCCTGATCGATCCGTTGCGCCCGGAGGCGCGCGACGCAGTGCGCCAGGCGCAGGACGCCGGCGTGCGCGTCTGCATGGTGACGGGAGACCACCCGAAAACCGCCGCCGCGATCGCCGAACAACTCGGGATCCCAGCCGGGCCCGAGGACGTGGTCTCGGGGCAGGAGATCGCCAGGCTGGCGGCGGACCCCGCTGCTTTCCGGGCGCTGGTCGCAAGGCGGAGGGTCTTCGCCCGGGTCGAGCCGCTGCAGAAGCTGTCGATCGTCGAGGCGCTGCGCGAGGCCGGGCACTTCGTCGCCGTGACCGGGGACGGCGTCAACGACGCTCCGGCGCTCGCCGCCGCGCATATCGGGGTTGCGATGGGGCGCAGCGGCACCGACGTCGCTCGCCGCGCGGCCGACCTGATCGTGACCGACGACAACTTCGCCTCGATCGTCGCCGGGATCGAGGAAGGCCGCATTGCCTACGCGAACATCCGGAAGGTGATCGCCTTCCTGATCAGCAGCAGCGCCGCCGAGATCGGCATCTTCTTTCTTTGTCTTCTCGCCGGCCTGCCGCTGCCCTTCGTCGCCGTCCAGCTGCTCTGGCTGAACCTCGTCACCGACTCCGTTCAGCACGTGGCGCTGTCCATGGAGCGCGGCGAGCCGGACCTCCTCTCCCGCGGCCCCAGGGCGCCGAGCGAACCCCTGTTCGATCGGCGGATGATCGAGCAGACGGGGCTTGCCGGGCTCACCATGGCCGGGCTCGGAGCGGGGTATTTCGGGTGGTTGCTGGCGCAAGGCCGGAGCATCGGCGAGGCACGAAACCTCCTGCTGTTGCTGATGGTCTGCTTCCAGAACGTCCACGTGTTCAATTGCCGATCCGAACGGCGCTCCGCCTTCCATCAGCCGTTGCGCTCGAACCTGTGGATCCCGGCCGTCGTCGTACTGACCCAAGGCATCCACATTGGCGCGATGCACGTGCCGGTGCTGAACGAAGTGCTGCGGATCGCGCCGGTCGCCTGGTCGGAATGGGTTCAAGTGGCAGGGATCTCGCTGCTGCTCATTCCAACGATGGAAGTCTACAAGAGCCTCAAAGCCGGGAGGCTGTCGAGTGCGCCCCAGTAATGATCTGGACGCATGCGCGTCTAGATGCAGGAACACGGCCTCGTCCGGTTCGGGGTTCAAGGCGTTCGGGCGAGCCGGGTAACGCGGGCGTTGGGACCTCAGGTCCAGGTCGGCTAAGGAGTGCCATGTCTCCCAGCGCTGAACAGAGCCCCATCGGAACGGCGACAGACGACGTTCCCTATTGCCGTTCCATGATGCCGCATCCCTGTGGGCCATGCGGCTCAGAAGCGGCGCCATTCGAATTGCCTTCGTACCGTCTGGCCTCCCTCGATCACGACTTCCTCCTCGGCGACTCCATGCGCGGGGTGCGCTTCCTTCTGGAATACGCCAAGGTCGAGGAGGCGCTCCGCGCCTGGGGCGTCCGCTCGACCATCGTCGTGTTCGGAAGCGCCCGGATCCGGGACGACGGACCGGGTCGCGGTGCGCACTGGTACGCCGAAGCCCGACGCTTCGGGCGCATCGCTTCCGAGCGTGGGGGTGCGCTCACGGTGCATGAGGGCTTTCGTGACAACGTCATCGCGACAGGCGGCGGGCCGGGCCTCATGGAAGCCGCGAACCGCGGCGCGCACGACGCGGGCGCGCCCTCGATCGGCTTCAACATCACGCTTCCGCGCGAGCAAAAACCGAACCCGTATATCACGCCCGAGCTGACCTTCCGCTTTCATTACTTCGCCATGCGCAAGATGCATCTGGCCATGCGGGCGAGCGCCCTCGTCGTATTCCCGGGCGGATTCGGCACGCTGGACGAGCTGTTCGAGATCCTCACCCTTCGCCAAACCGGCAAGTCGCCCGGTATCCCGATCGTCCTGTTCGAGGCGAGCTACTGGCACTCCGTGATCAATTTCGAGGCTCTGACCGAGAACGGCATGATCGACCCGGCCGATCATGAGCTCTTCCAATTCGCTGAGAGCGCGGAGGAGGTGTGGACCAAGCTCCTCGCCCGCGGCTTGACCGCGGTCTAGCGGTCCTGCTGTTGCCTGGACTCCAACAATCCGGCGCAGGTCTGGAGCTTACCGAGATGCCCTCTCGAATCGAGGATTACGCCCTCATCGGCGACTGCGAGACCGCCGCTCTCGTCGGGCGCGATGGTTCGATCGACTGGCTGTGCTGGCCGCAGTTCGACTCGGGCGCCTGCTTCGCGGCCCTGCTCGGAACGCCGGAGAACGGACGCTGGCAGATCGCTCCGGCCGACTCAGGCGCGCGCGTTGCCCGCCGCTACCGGGACGGGACGCTCATCCTGGAAACGGAGTTCGACACCGCCGATGGGGCGGTTACGCTGATCGACTTCATGCCCCTGCGTGGCGTCGGCTCGGACCTCGTCCGCCTCGTGGTCGGCCGGCAGGGCCGTGTAACGATGCGGACCGAAGTCGTGATCCGCTTCGACTACGGCTCTGCCGTCCCCTGGGTCACGCAGCTCGAGGACGGGACCGGACTGCGGGCCGTGGCGGGTCCCGACATGGTCGTGCTGAGGACGCCGACACGTCTTCGCGGAGAGGACCTGAAGACGGTTGGCGAGTTCACCGTCGGACCTGGCGAGATGGTCCCCTTCGTGCTGACCTATGCTCCGTCACACCTTCCGGTGCCGCAAGCGCTCGATCCAGAGGCGGCGCTGGGCGGCACGGAGGAGTTCTGGCGAGGCTGGTCCTCACAGTGCCAGCACACAGGGCGGTGGCATGAACCCGTGCTTCGATCGCACATCACGCTCAAGGCACTGACCTTTGCTCCCACGGGGGGAATTGTGGCCGCGCCGACGACGTCGCTCCCGGAGCAAATCGGCGGGCCGCGCAACTGGGACTACCGCTTTTGCTGGCTTCGCGACGCCACCTTCACCCTGATCTCGCTCATGGACGCCGGCTACTACGAGGAGGCGAAGGCCTGGCGCGACTGGCTGCTGCGGGCCGTCGCCGGCAGCCCGTCGCAAATCCAGATCATGTACGGGCTTGCCGGCGAGCGGCGCCTTTCCGAGTGGGAGGTACCTTGGCTGGCCGGCTATGAGGGCTCGCGGCCCGTGCGCGTCGGCAACGCCGCCCAAAGCCAAATCCAGCTCGACGTCTTCGGCGAGGTCATGGACGCCCTGCATCAGGCCCGACGGGGAGGACTTGAAACGACCGAGCCGGGTTGGGCCTTGCAGCGGGCGTTCGTCGGGCATCTCGAGACCATCTGGAACGAGCCTGACGAGGGGATCTGGGAGGTCCGTAGCGGACGACGCCATTTCACGCACTCGAAGGTGATGGCCTGGGTTGCGCTCGACCGGGCGATCCGAGGGATCGAGGAGTTCGGCCTCGACGGCCCGCTCGAGCGCTGGCGCAGGCTGCGTAGCCACATCCACGAAGAGGTTTGCCGAAACGGCTTCGATGCAGACCTCGGCAGCTTCGTGCAGTCCTATGGCTCGCGGCATCTCGACGCGAGCCTGCTGATGCTCGCGCTGGTCGGGTTCCTGCCCCCGAGCGATCCTCGCATTCGAGGCACGGTGGCTGCTATCGAACGACGCCTCCTCATCGAGGATACGTTCGTCCTGCGCTACGACACCGAAGAAGCCTCGGACGGGCTGCCCCCGGGCGAGGGAGCATTCCTGGCGTGCAGCTTTTGGCTTGCCGACAACCTGGTCCTGCTCGGTCGCGACGAGGAGGCCCGCGGTCTGTTCGAGCGTCTTTTGGCCCTGCGCAACGATGTCGGCCTGCTCGCTGAGGAGTACGACCCGGTGGCGCGCCGGCAAGTGGGCAACTTCCCGCAGGCGTTTTCGCATATCGCCCTCGCCAACACCGCGCGCAACTTGACGCAAACAAGCAAGCCCGCCGAGGAGCGCTCAGCAAAGTTGCGGTGATCGGCCACCGGCTCCGGCCGCGGCGCGCCTGCACGCCCGAATGAGCGAGCCGCCCCGGAGCTGCGGTCTGCAGTGGGAACTCGAGGCTGTCAGGATGTCGGCGTCGGTGTTCGACATTGCATCTTGACCTTCCAACCGTTGGAAGGTGCATGATTCTGTCATCCTACGAATGGAGGTTCCAAAATGTGTGGATGCTCAAGTGGGCGGCAGCAGACCAGCCAAGTCGACGCCAACCTGGACCCGAATGCTCTGACCTTTCGGGTCGAGGACATGACTTGCGGGCACTGCGCCGGGACGATCAAGAAGGCGATCGAGACCGGACTGCCGGGGACCACGGTCGATGCGGATCCGCAATCGAAGCTGGTTTCCGTCAAGGGTGCGTCCAGCTTCTCCAAGCTGCGCGACCTCGTGGTCCAGGCCGGCTATACGCCGTCAGCATCGCCGCTCAAAGCTGCTTGATCGTCTCGCCGACGGCCGATGGGAGATGGATCCGGGCCGCCGAGGCGGCCCGGATCGGTTCGGGTGATCACCTTCCCTTAGAGGGCTCCATGCTGTGCATGCACGTCCTTCCTAAGCGCCGGCGAGATCCAAGCTAAGACCCCGTCGCTGCGAAGATCTGGGCATTCGCCGGTCCCTCAACCTCAAGATATCCAGCAAGGCCGCGCTCCACGCGTGAGAGGGCGTGATCGACGAGGACGAACCGCCTGGCACCTCGAGCTTCAGTTCGGCGATGGCCCCCGACCCGACCGGAACCGACATCGTGGCGACGTCGCGTAGGGGCTTGGATGTCGCGAGCCGAAGCCGTACACCCGGTCGAAGATCTCGCCGATGACATGGAAGGACGAGGTGTAGTTGGGTCCGCCGACCCCGAAGAAGATACGTACCGTCTCCCCCACTTTGGCCTTCAACGGGCGAAGGGTCGTGAGCGCGCCGACCGAGCCGTTGAGGACGAAATATTCGGGCCGCTCGTTCAGCATTTTCTCGTAGCTCGGGTCGAGAACGCCCGCCGTGCCGAACGGCTGCTCCGTGTAGATTTCGCCCTGAACGACGTAGAACTCCCGATCGACCGGCGGCAGGCCCCCCTCCGGTTCGACCAGGATCAGCCCGTACATGCCGTTGGCGACATGCATCACCACGGGCGGCACGGCGCAGTGGTAGATATAAAGCCCTGGGTTGATCGCCTTGAACGGAAGCCCTTCGTCTCGCCAGGAGCGGCCGTGGTCGCCTCCGCGCCGCCGCCCGGGCCGGTCGCTGCATGGAAATCGACGTTGTGCAGGAGCGCGCTGTCCTCACGGTTCTTGAGCGTCACCTCCACCGTGTCGCCGACCCGCACGCGCATCGTCGGGCCCGGAACCGTCCCGTTGAAGGTCCAATAGCGGAAGCGGGTGTTGCTGTTGGCGTCAAGGCGGCCTTCAAGCTCGATCGTCTCCAGCTCGATGCGCACGGTCTGCGGACCGCGCGCTCCAATCGGCGGAGGAACGTGCGTCGGATCGCACCCGATATCGGCGCCCTCCGGCATCACGGGGTAGACGCGCTGGCTGTAGCTACCGGCGCCCGGCGCACCATGCGCGGTCGGGGTTCGCGTGGGTCGCGTCTGCGCCGGTGCAGATGTCGACCCGGCGACAAGCCCGGCGGCACTCAGCGCAGTCGAAGCGCCCGCACCCCCTACGGCGCCAAGAACGGCGCGTCGCGAGAGCGGGGCGGTTTCGGTCGTGCCTACTGATGCCGTCGCGGCAGTCTTCGGTCGCGCTGCGAAGTGGTCGTCGGTGCTCATCACTCCTCCAGTTCCCTGCATTAAAAGGCCGCATCCCAGTCGAGGGCGCAATCACCTGAGTGAGGTCCCGGCGCATCTAGCGATGCTCAGTCCGGCGTTGTGCCACGGCCGCCTCACGTCGGTCGTGCATCTCGGCCCGCAGACCCCGGCTCGCCATGAGCATCTCGGTCACGAACGCCGCGAGCGCGCCGATCGTGCAAAGGATAGCCAACCCGAACAGGATGAACAGAACCGATGCCACCGTGCTGTTGCGCAAAGCGCCAAGGAACAGGACGAGCGTCGCCCCACTGGTCGCTCCTCCGCCAAGCGCCCCGAGCACGACCGCCACGTCGAGCACCAGAGATCGTGTGCGGTGATACGACAGCTGATCCGTGAGGCGGCCGGCCTCCTCGGGGGCGGCTCTTTCGAGTGCCTGCGCGAGCTTGTTCACTCGGTCCGCCACCCGCGCGAGCCGAGTCGAGAACACGTTGAGGAGCGCTGCAATCCCGGACAGCAGGAACACGGGCGTCAACGCCACCTGAATGATATGGGTGACGCTGTCGAGGGATGAGGGATGGCCGAAGTCAGTGCCTGGCATGAGGCAGTCCGTCTGACTCAAAGCCAGCGTGCGAAAGAGCCCAGCAGCCTCGACCTTCTCGAGTGACCAGGCCGGATCCCATGGCGATCAAAGCCTGTCGAGGCGGCCGCCATCGACCCTGAGGGCGGTCCCCGTGATGAAGGCGGCGTCCTCGGACGCGAGGAACGCGACCGCAGCCGCGATATCCTCGGGGCGCCCGACGTCCTTAGGGTCGATCTTCTTGGCTCCGGACTTCACGTTCGGATTGTCCCAGAGCATGGGCGTGTCGATCGCGCCGGGCAGGACGACGTTGGCGCGGATGCCCTTCGCCTTGCCCTCGATCGCAGCCGACCGGGTCAATGAAACCACAGCAGCCTTGGCGGCGGCTTAAGGCGCGACGAGCGGCGAGGTCATGACCGCGTGAATGCTCGAGACGTTCACGATCGCGCCGCCTGCCGTCATGGTGAGGAACGCCTGCTTGGTGAAGTGAACGGCGCCGAGGAGATCGACGCCGATGACCGTCTGCCAGTCCTCGGCCGTGTACTGCTCGAGCGGCTTGAACAGCATCACCCCCGCGTTGTTGACGACGATATCCAGGCGACCGAACCGGTCGAGCGCGCTTTGGGTCACGGCCTGAACTTGGCTCTCGACAGCGACGTCGCAGGCGGCGCTAAGCGCATCCGGCGCACCGCTGTCTTTCAGTTCGTCGGCGACGGCCTCGTTGGTACGGCGAGCCGCGACCACCACCCGGGCGCCCTCGGCTGCCAAGCGCTTGGCGACGGCCAACCCGATGCCGCTGGTGCCGCCCGTGACGATGGCGACCTTGCCGCGGAACCGCATGACTCAGGCCTCCACATCTTCAAGAATGTTCCCGGCATGGTGCTGGTGTCCGCGCTCGTGATAGCGCCGCATCCAGTCGCGCCGGCGTCGGGCAAAGGGCTCGTCGGTCTCGCTCGGCAGGACGACGGGCACGTTTAGGCACACGCTCTGGGCCGGCAGCACGTCGCCCCAGGCGCGGATCAGGTCCTTGTAGGCGCGCCCCACTGCCCGAATATTGCGATCGAGATCGTAGAGGCCGAGCGGGTTGACATTGCCGTTGTCCTCGCGAAGGGCGGTGTCCCAGTCGACCTGATCGGTCAGCGAGTACCAGGTAAAGCCGACGATCGGCACGCCCGTGTTGCGCACCCGCAGCACGTTTGCCCACTGCTTCCAGAGCCAGTTGACGGCCTCGTCCCCGTTCGGTCCCTCGTTCATGTTGGTCTCGGTGTGCATCACGGGCAGCTTGTAGCGGTCGAAATACTGCCGCGTGATCTCGTCGTACCCGAAGACGTCGCCCGACCCCCAGGTCCGCCCGTCCGCCGCCACACGATGCTCGTTCGTGACGTAGTAGTCGTTGCCCATGATGCAGTGATGCCGCAGCGGAGAGTGCCGGAGGAAGAAGTGGTACTCCTCCCGGGTCATGCCGTTGTCCATCAGGTACTCGTACATCTTGGAGGCAACCTGATAGCCGTAATTGAGGTCGAGCGAGAGGAACCGGCGCGCGTTCCTAAGCTCTGCCGGCCCGATGGCCTTCGGCTCCTCGGCATGGAAGTACTCTGACGACTCACTCTGGACGAAGATGGCGTCCGGCCGCACATCGAGGATCGCCGCCATGGCGAGCACGTTTGCCTTGACGATGTGCTTGAGCGCCGTGACGAAGGCGCGGTCGCTGGCAAGCTCTTCGTTCCACCAGCCGTAAAGCGCGGAGAAGGTGGCGCAGATGAACATCTCATTCACCGGCGTGTAGAGCTGAACCCACGGGAATCGTTGGGCGAACGCGCGGGCGTATTCGGCAAACAGGCCAGGGAAGTCGAGGTTCTGGAAGTCGCCGACCCAGTCCGGCACGCCGAAGTGACAGAGGTCGACGACCGGGACCACGTCGGTCTCTTTCAGGGACCCGAACGTGAGGTCCGAGAATTCCCAGTCGTAGCGAGCAGGACCAAGCCAGGTCTTATGGATCGGCGGACCATACCGCAGGAAATGGATGTCGAGGTCCTTCAGGAGCTCGAAATCCGTCCGCCAATGCTTGTAGTGGCCGCACTTCTCCATCTCGTCGACGCGGGTGCGCCCGTTGTTGATGGTGGGGTAACTATTCTCAATGCCGGTCGCGAACATGAACCATGGTGCGGGCATCGCGCTCCCCTTGATGCGTCTGGCCAGTGGACAGCCGCTTGCACGGCCTGCACCTTACAAGAGATCGGCGATGTCTTCAGTGGTGGCCCGGCACCACCGTCGGCGAGCGGCTTTCGATGGTTGAGCAGGGACGGTCCCTGTCAGGCGCCACGACAAACTGCCCCCCTGACGCCATGAGGAACTGACCCCTCTGGAGAGGAGGTCGGCATGGAAGAGCAAGAGGTTCAGAGTTCTCCG
>NZ_JBHSLU010000080.1:0-559 GCF_042655245.1 Allobosea massiliensis
GTCGTCGAGCCGCGCGGCGCCCTTGCCCGCTACAATGCCGAACTCGCCAAGCAGTCCGCGAAGGGCGTTGATCGTCGCCGTTCGTTGGCGCACAAGCAGCGCGCGAACCCGGTGCAACGCCAGCACCGCCTGCTGATCCGGCGTCTTGATAGGAACGAAGCGCATATTGGGCCGCCCCACCGCCTCACAGATGGCTTCCGCGTCGGCCGCGTCTGTCTTGTTCCTCTTCACATAAGGCTTCACGTATTGAGGCGGGATCAGGCGAACTTCATGCCCGAGGCGCATCAGCTCGCGCGCCCAATGATGAGCACTCGAGCAAGCCTCCATGCCAATCAAGGTCGGCTCAAGTCGGGCGAAGAAGGGGAAAAGCTGACTCCGCGCCAGTCGGCGTCTAATGACTGTCACTCCATTGGCGTCGATGCCGTGGACCTGGAAAACCGACTTCGCCAGATCCAAACCGATGCGTGCGATGCTCATGGTGGCTCTCCCTCGTTGATCGCTACCGAAGAATGCGCCGCCCAGCGGGGGTGGTCCATGCCATCAAATGGGCCGTCCAGCG
>NZ_JBHSLU010000081.1:0-6805 GCF_042655245.1 Allobosea massiliensis
CCATCGTCAGCCTGCCAGCCGTGGCCGCCTGACCAGCCCGACCAAAGCCGGCACGCGGTGGCTCTGCGAAGCTACACCACCAGCAGGGACACGACCGCGACGGATCAAACCCAGACCGTAAGGGAGAGGTTGACGGCAGGAGTGGCTGCCTTAATGAGGGGCGAATGAGACAGGCATGGCGTTTCCTATCGTGGGAGGCTCTTCCCGAATTTGCGGCCATCGTGGGTTTTGGAATCACGATTGGGTGGGTCGTTGGCAACGTCGCTGCAACGGTTAGTTTTTAGCGCGGACCGTGAGTTGCCATCAGTTATCGAAATTGAATGTCGACGCTCAGCAGTTGTCTGCGGATTGTCGCTTCGAGTGAGTGCTGTGTTTTTGCCCTCACAGACCGGGCACGTCCTCCGCAGTTGACCGGTCTGCGAGGAATTCTCGCGGTGAACGGTATCGCTGCCGTCCCAGGCTTTGGTGAGTTCTCCGGCGGTTGTAGAAGGCAAGATACTGACCGATCGAGGCTCGCGAATTGGACAAACTGCCGTAGGCGTGCAGGTAAACCTCCTCGCATTTCACCGATTTCCAGATGCGCTGGACGAATACGTTGCAGCGCCAGGTGTGCTTGCCATCCATGCTGATCCTGATGCCTGCGCCGATCAGCAGGGTGGTGAGCTCGCGGCGTACGCGTCCGGCGTAGGCCGCCTTGCGCGGGGTGATGCAAATCGTTGAGCACTGTGAGTATGGACAGCCATACTGACAGTGTCTTGAATCGCCTCGACGTGGTCGATACGGGGCGTCGTCGCCGCTGGAGCGACGGCGAGAAGGAGCGGATCGTGCTGGAGAGCATGGCTGGTCCGCGTCAGATCTCAGCGACGGCTCGACGGCATGGGATCGCGCGCTCGCAATTGCTGGCCTGGCGGCGGGCGCTGCTTGTCGAGCCAATCGCTACGCCTTCAGGCTTCATTCCGATGCTCGTGACGCCCGAGACTGACCAGCGCGAAGACGCGCGGACGATGGGCGCTGGTGCGCCGCCGGCCTTGGCGGTCTCAGCGCTGACGCCGGGGCGGATCGAGATCGTCCTGCGGTCGGGTCGGAGGATGATCGTCGAGGGCGCCGCCGATATGGACGCCGTCCTGAAGCTCGCGAGAGGCCTCGAGGCGCTCAGGTGATCCCGGTCCCGGTCGGCGTGAAGGTGTGGCTCGCGACTGGCCACACCGATATGAGGAAGGGGTTCGCCTCGCTGGCGCTGGTGGCCCAGGAGGTCTTGAAGCGCGATCCGCTCGGGGGCCACATCTTCTGCTTCCGCGGGCGTCGCGGTGATCTTTTGAAGGTGATCTGGCACGACGGGCAGGCAGCGAGCCTCTATGTACGCCGGCTGGAGAAGGGCCGCTTTCTGTGGCCCTCGCCGGCCGACGGCGTCGTCGCGATCACGCCGGCGCAGATGGGCTATCTCCTGTCCGGCATCGACTGGCGCAACCCTGTCGAGACATGGCGTCCGACGTCGGTCGGATAACGCCTTTTTGCTTGCGTTCGCAGGGGGATGTGATTCCATCCTGGATGTGAGCGCCGCCCTTCCATCACCGTCCTCGCCTCCGCTGCCAGCCGATCTGGCGGCGGCGCATGCGATGATCTTGGCGGAGCGCCAGGCCCGCATCGAGGCAGAAGCGGCGGCGGCGCTTGCCAGGGATACAGCCTCCCGTCTTGACGCCGAGGCGCTGCAGCTCAAGGCCGCCGCATCGTCCACCGAGGCGATGATCGCCCATCTCAAGCTGCAGATCGAGAGGCTGCGCCGCGAGCTTTATGGCCAGCGCTCGGAGCGCACGGCCCGGCTCATTGACCAGATGGAGCTTCAGCTCGAAGAGCTGGAGGCAAAGGCCACGGAGGACGAGATCGCCGCGGAGGCGGCATCACGCCAGGCGGCGTCGCCCATGCTGGCGCAGCGTCGCCTCCCCGTGCGCAAACCCTTCCCCGAGCACCTGCCGCGCGAGAGGGTGCTGGTGGCCGCGCCGACGTCCTGCCCGTGTTGCGGCTCGATGAAGCTGGCGAAGCTTGGTGAGGACGTGACAGAGACGCTGGAGGTCGTGCCACGCAGCTGGAAGGTGATCCAGACGGTGCGGGAGAAGTTCACCTGCCGGGCATGCGAGGCGATCACGCAGCCGCCCGCACCCTTTCACGTCACGCCGCGCGGCTTTATGGGGCCGAACCTGCTCGCCACCATCCTGTTCGAGAAGTTCGGTCAGCATCAACCGCTCAACCGCCAGAGCGAACGCTACGCCCGGGAAGGCATCGACCTCGCTGTCTCGACCCTGGCCGACCAGGTCGGCGCGGCCACGGTGGCGCTGAAGCCGCTGCATGAGTTGATCGCCCGGCATGTCATGGCGGCGCAGCGCCTGCACGCCGACGACACCACGGTGCCGATCCTGGCCAAGGGCAAGACCGACGCCGGCCGTATCTGGACCTATGTGCGCGACGACCGCCCCTTCGGCGGCGCCGATCCGCCGGCAGCGTTCTACTTCGCCTCGCGCGACCGGCGGCAAGAGCATCCGGACGCGCACCTCGCGGCTTGGAGCGGCATCCTACAGGCCGACGCGTATGGCGGTTACAACGGGCTATACGATCCCGCGCGTCCGGGCGGGCCGGTCACGTCGGCGCTCTGCTGGTCGCATGCCCGCCGCCGCTTCTTCGAACTCGCCGACATCGCCGCCTCGGCACGGCGCGGCCCATCCACTGCGCCCGTCTCGCCGATTGCGCTGGAAGCGGTGACGCGTATCGACGCTCTGTTCGACATCGAGCGCGCGATAAACGGCTTAGGCCCCGAGGACCGCCAGCGCGTCCGGCAGGAGCAGTCCAGGCCGCTCGTCGACGACCTGCACGCGTGGCTGCAGAGTAAGCGCCCCACGCTGTCGTGTTCGTCGTCGGTCGCCAAGCCGATCGACTACATGCTCAAGCGCTGGAGCCGCTTCGCCGGCTTCCTCGACGACGGTCGCATCTGCCTGACGAACAATGCTGCGGAGCGCAGCCTGCGCGGCTTTGCACTCGGCCGGAAAGCCTGGCTCTTCGCCGGGTCCGACCGCGGCGCCGATCGTGCCGCCATCATGGCGACGCTCATCACCACTGCGAAACTGAACGACGTCGACCCGCAGGCCTGGCTCGCCGACGTGCTCGCCCGCATCGCGGCGACGCAACAGAGCCAGCTCTCCGAACTGCTGCCCTGGCACTGGCGCCGCACCACGGTCGAACACCGCAGCGCAGCTTAATCAGACGGCCGTCGTTACCAGACGCGTTCGCCGTCAGCCCGTGGCCCTCGCCGGAGGCTTACCTCGCGGCTGGTGAACTGCGAGACTTAGTCGGTATTGAAAACCTCCGGCTTGCCGAAGCGCGCAATCGCCTCCTCGAGGGCCTCGATGCAGAAGGCGACGTCCGTGGTGATCGAGAGCCGCTGGGCCAGAACTATGCGGCTGAATCAGTCGACGATGGCGGTGAGATACACAAAGCCCCGCGCCATGGGGACGCCCTTGATCGCCGCCAAAGCGACCTTCGCCTTGAAAGCCGGGCTGTGGTTCCAGCGAACGCGTCTCGTCATATCCGCTTCTGTTCACGGCAATCATGCCGCGTTCAGACCGAAAATCCTACTATGCCCGGTGTCCAGATTTCCCGAGCCAGCTCTGCGCCCTCTTCAACTATCCGGAACGATGGAAGCGTTGCATTCGATGACGGCTCTGGCCTATTGAGGCCTGCCTCTGGAGATCGCCCAAGATGTCGCGAAAACTCGTTCCTGTCGTGATGTGCGGAGGCGCAGGCACGCGCCTTTGGCCGGTCTCGCGCGACACCATGCCCAAGCAGTTCATTCCGCTTCTCGGAGAGGTCTCGACCTTCCAGCGGATCATGCGCCTTCTCTCGGACGGCGCGGTCTTCGGCCGACCGATCGTGGTGACCAATGCGGAGTACCGCTTCACGGTGCTCGACCAGCTGCAGGCGATCGGCGTCAGCGCCCAGATCGTGCTGGAGCCGACGCGGCGGGATTCGGCCGCCGCGGTCGCGACGGCGACGCAGCTCGCGCTCGCGGCCGATGACCATGCGGTGGTCGGCGTCTTCGCGGCCGACCACGTTGTTCAGGACGGCGCGCTCTTCGTCGAGACCTGCCGCCGGGCGAGCGAGGTCGCGGCTGAAGGACGGATCGTCACGATCGGCATTCCTCCCACCCATCCCGCGACCGGCTATGGCTATATTCAACCGGGCGAGGCGATCGGCGAGGCCGCGCGTGCGGTGGCCGCCTTCGTCGAGAAGCCCGATGCCCCAACGGCCGCGCAATATCTCCTCGACGGTTATTTTTGGAACTCGGGCAACTTCATCTTCGACGCCGCGACGATGAAGGCCGAGCTTGAGGCCTTCGAGCCGGATGTCGTCGGCCCCGTGGTCGAGGCGGTCACCCAGGCTCGCAACGATCTCGATTTCCTGGTGCTGGACGCCGCCGCCTTCGGCCGCGCCAAGAATATCTCGATCGACTACGCCGTGATGGAGCGGACCAAGAAGGCCGCGGTGCTGCCCGGGCATTTCGGCTGGTCGGATGTCGGCGGTTGGTCGGCGGTCTGGGATCTCGCCGAGAAGGATGGCGAGGGTAACGCGATCGAAGGGCGCGGCTATGTGCTCGATGGCGCCAACAACCTGATCCGCTCGGAGGATGCTCTCGTCGCGGTCATCGGGCTCGACGACATCGCCGTCATCTCCACCCGCGACGCCGTGCTCGTCACGCCGAAGTCTCGCGCCGACAAGGTCAAGGACATGGTGGCGCTGATCACCGCCCGCGGGGAGTCCGAGGCCGGCGCCCATCGCGAGGTCCAGCGTCCCTGGGGGCGGTACCTCTCGATCGATCTCGGCGTCCGACACCAGGTCAAGCGCATCACCGTCAAGCCGGGTGGGATTCTCTCGCTCCAGAAGCATTTCCACCGGGCCGAGCATTGGGTGGTGGTCCGCGGGACGGCTGAGGTCACGCGCAACCACGAGACCATCGTTATCCACGAGAACGAGTCGATCTATCTGCCGATCGGCTGCGTCCATCGCATGGCCAACCCCGGCAAGATCCCGCTGGAACTGATCGAGGTCCAGGTCGGATCCTATCTCGGTGAGGACGACATCGTGCGCATCGAAGACATCTACAGGCGGTCGTGATGACCAGCCTGAAATTCGGAACCTCCGGCCTGCGCGGCCTCGTCTCCGAACTGGTCGGCCTGCCCGCCTACAGCCATGTCCGCGCCTTCTGTGCGATGATCGCGGAGGACGGCGCGGCCGGTCCCGGCGGCGAGGTGCTGATCGGGCGCGATCTGCGCTCCTCCAGCCCGCTGATCGCCGCACAATGCGCGCGGGCGGTCGCCGATGCGGGGCTGGTCCCGGTCGATTGCGGTGCTGTGCCGACACCGGCCCTGGCGCTGGCGTCGCTGCAGGGCCGCGCGCCGGCGATCATGGTCACCGGCAGCCATATCCCGGATGATCGCAACGGGCTGAAATTCTATCGGAGCCAGGGCGAGATCGACAAAGCCGATGAAGGGCGCATCCTCGCCCATCACGCGGTATTGAACCTCTCCGCGGTGCCCGCCGAAGCCGCGACACCCGACAGTCTCGACGCGCTCTCGGCCTATCGGGCCCGCTATGTCGATTTCTTCGGGCCCGCGGCGCTGGATGGCCTTACCGTCGGAGTCTATCAGCACTCCGCCGTGGGGCGCGATGTGCTGTGCGAGATTCTGGCGGCGCTGGGCGCAAACCCCGTGGCACTCGGCCGATCGGATCGGTTCATTCCCGTCGATACGGAGGCGCTGCGGCCCGAGGATGTCGCGCTCGCAGCCGGCTGGGCGCGCGGAAGCCGGCTCGACGCCATCGTCTCGACCGATGGCGATGCCGATCGGCCGCTCGTCGCCGATGAAGCCGGCCGCTTCCTGCGCGGCGATCTCGTCGGCGCGCTGACGGCCGGGTTTCTGGGCGCGGATGCGATCGTCACGCCCGTCACCTCGAACTCGGCGCTGGACCGGCCGGGCCTGTTCCCGAAGGTCGTCCGCACGCGCGTCGGCTCGCCCTATGTCATCGCCGGCATGGCGCAGGCCGCCGCCGGCGGCGCGACCCGTGTGGTCGGCTTCGAGGCGAATGGCGGCGTGCTGCTCGGCTCGGATGTCGAGCGCGACGGGCGCAGTCTCGCCGCCCTGCCGACGCGTGACGCGGTGCTGCCGATCCTGGCGGTGCTGACCGGCGTGGCGGAAGCCGGCGCTTCGCTGAGCCGCCTTGCCGCCGACCGGAAGTTCGCCGTCGCGCTGTCGGACCGCCTGCAGGAGGTGCCGCAGGAGAAGACCGCGACGCTGATCGCGCGGCTCGATGCCGAGGACCCGGCCTTCCGCAATGCAAGCTTCGCCGCGCATGGCGGTGTCGCCGCCCGTGATAGGCGCGACGGCCTGCGTCTAACTCTGGGCGACGGCAACACCGTCCATTTGCGCGCCTCTGGCAACGCGCCCGAACTGCGCGTCTATGTCGAGGCGATGGACGGGGATGCGGCAAGGGCGCTGCTGAGGGAGGGGCTCGATCTGGCGCGGGAGGCCACCGCGATCCTGCCGTAGGAGCTTTAGCCACATCGCCTTCGACGATGCCGAGCAGAAGAAAACAGCCGAAGTCAGCCTCTGCGACCTACCAATGCCATGTGCGCGGACGTTGAACAATTGATTCCCGCGACCGGATGTGGGATTTGCGCATCGCTGCATCGGTCACCTCCGATCGAACGGGCGCGGGGCGCAGCGTCGGCCAGGCTGGAGCGGCGCAACTGGAGAGCGGTATG